>CAXBMV010000241.1:0-5521 GCA_963976575.1 uncultured Gammaproteobacteria bacterium
CCTGGTTAACACTTCGCGCGGTGGTGTTATCGACGACGAGGCACTGGTAGCAGCACTGCGCCGAGGCCAGATAGCGGCCGCAGGGCTGGACGTTTTCAATGGAGAACCAGATGGCATACACCCGGGTTACCGCGATCTAGACAACGTATTCCTGCTGCCTCATATCGGCAGCGCCACCCGGGAAACCCGCGATGCGATGGGTTTTCGTGCCATCGACAACCTGCTTGCGATATTTAACGGTAAAGCGCCGAGCGACCGGGTTGCCTGATAGCGCCGGCTGAAAAGCCGCCACAGGCAGGCGTTTGGGTAACAATGCAGCAATGCGGGGTGCGTATCACAGCTCGACCTGAAAACAACAAATTAGATATCCGGTATACAATATACTGGCTTTATGTGCTTTAATTCCGCCTCCAGTCATGCAAAGAGTCACAATAAAATACAAATGGCGATCTGGAAAAGGTATTATCGCGCGATCGATTCGATAGAGATCGAGGCAAAAAAAAATATCGCCGCCCCCAATCACTACTAATAATGAGGAACGCAGTTATGACCGAAGCTACAAACTCACGTCGTAAATTTTTAACCACGGGTGCCGCCGCTATCGCGGGTGGTGCAGCCGCGGCAGCATTTCCGACCGTATCCGTTGCCGCCAAACCGGTGGTATTGAAGGTACAGGCCGCCTGGGGCGGTGGTATCTTCCTCGAATTCGCCCAGGACTATGTGCGTCGCGTGAATGAAATGTCTGGCGGTTCGTTGAAAATCGACCTGCTCGGCGTTGGCGCCGTGGTGAAGACCGCAGAAATGCAAACCGCGGTACACAAAGGTGTACTCGATGGTGCTCACCTGGTAACCGCCTACTGGTACTCGAAGAGCCCGGTGGCTTCCTTGTTCGGCACAGGCCCCTGCTTCGGCTGGTCGGCCAACGAGCTGATGGGCTGGATCGCCTACGGCGGCGGCAAGGAACTCTACTATGAGTTGATGCATGAAAAACTGCGTCTCGACCTGGTTGGCTTCTTTTCCGGACCCATGCCTGCGCAACCACTGGGATGGTTCAAGAAGCACATCACCGACAGCAGCCAGATGAAAGGTTTGAAGTACCGCACCGTTGGCCTCGCCGCCGACGTATTGCAGGAAATGGGCATGTCTGTGGTGCAGCTGCCCGGTGGTGAAATCCAGCCGGCGATGAAGAGTGGCCTGATCGACGCGGCCGAATTCAACAACCCGACTTCGGACAAGGACTTCGGTATGCAGGACGTATCCAAGCATTACCATCTCGCCAGCTTCCACCAGTCGCAGGAATGTTTCGAAATCATTTACAACAAGCGTCGCTTCGACAAGCTTGCCAAGGAGCACCAGGCTATCCTGGAATATGCCTCCGAAGCAGCCTCGCAGGACATGGCCTGGAAGGCGATGGAGCGTTACTCTGCCGACCTGGTTGAACTCAAGGAAAAGCATGGCGTCAATGTCTACCGTACCCCGGACAGCGTCATGGCCGACCAGCTCAAAGCCTGGGATATCGTGGTCAAGCGTTTCAATGAATCCGATCCTTTCTTCAAGAAAGTCATTGAGTCACAGATGAGCTGGGCCAAGCGCCACGGTGCCTACGCGCTCAACAATGCGCCGAACTACCAGGGTGCCTACGAGCATTACTTTGGCAAGCTGTAAGCTATAGCAGGAATAAAAAGCAGGGCGGTATTTGACGATACCGCCCTCGTTTTTTGGGTAACAGAATTTTTCGATTAACTGCCCGGTGTTAAACCATGACCCGCATTCTTCATTTCATCGATAGCCTCAGCGCCTGGACTGGCAAGGCCTTTGCCTGGTGTATCGTCATACTGACTTTTTCCACCTGTTACGAAGTCTTCGTACGCTACGTGCTCAACTCGCCCACCGTCTGGGCCTTTGACATGAGTGTGCAAATGTATGGCGCGCTATTCATGATGTCCGGTGCCTACGCGCTGTCACAGGATGCGCATGTACGCGGTGACGTTGTCTACCGATTACTCAGCACCAAAACCCAGGCCAAAATTGACCTGACGCTATATATATTGTTTCTGATGCTCGGCGCGCTGGCGCTGATTTATTACGGCTACGGCTTCGCCGCCGACTCCTGGTTTTACAAGGAGGTGAGCTGGAGCAGCCCATCGCGTATCCAGATTTATTTTTTCAAGACGCTGATTCCTATCTCCGGCACCCTGGTATTGCTGCAGGGTATAGCCGAGTCGGTACGCTGTGTCATTTGTATGCGCACCGGTGTGTGGCCGCCAAGGCTACACGACGTGCAGGAAACCGAGACCATGTTAATGAATGAACAGGAAGATTTACGCAAAATGGAGACCGACAATGTCTGATCCAGTCATCGCGGTATTCATGCTCGGATTGTTTATCTTCATGGTCATGCTGGGCTTTCCGATCGCCTTTACGCTTATTGCAATGGGTCTCGGCTTCGGCTATTACGCCTATTACGACGCCGAGCGCATGCAGCATATTTTTGATAACCGCATCTTCGATTTATTCGTACAGAATACCTTTTCGGTGATGTCCAACGACGTACTGGTGGCCGTGCCACTCTTCTTATTCATGGGCTATGTGGTCGAAAGGGCAAACATAGTCAATCGCCTGTTCTTCAGTATCCAGCTGGCCGCGCGCCACTTGCCCGGCTCTATGGCTGTGGCCGCGTTATTCACCTGCGCGATCTTTGCTACTGCCACGGGCATCGTCGGTGCGGTGGTCACGCTGATGGGCATGCTCGCCTTCCCGGCTATGCTCAAGGCTGGCTACGATGACAGTTTTGCGGCCGGCGTCATCTGCGCCGGTGGCTGTCTTGGCATACTCATTCCACCGTCGATCATGCTGATCGTCTATTCCGCTATCGCCGATATCTCGCCATTACGCCTCTATGCCGCGGCGCTTTTCCCCGGCTTGATGCTGGCAGGTTTATACATGGTTTACGTGGTCGGACGCGCAGCACTCAACCCCAGCCTGGCGCCGAAACCCAAGGAGGAAGATGTACCTCCCTTCGGCCGTATCGTCTGGCAACTGATCACTTCGTTTCTCCCGCTGGCATTGCTGATCATGAGCGTACTCGGCGCGATACTGATGGGTCTTGCCACCCCCGCAGAAGCCGCCGGTGTCGGCGCCTTCGGTGGCCTGTTCCTGGCGTTATGTTACCGCTCGCTGAACTGGGAGCGGCTCAAGCAGGCGGTTTACCTGACCGCGAAAACATCGGCGATGGTGTGCTGGCTGTTCGTCGGCTCCTGGACTTTCGCCTCGGTGTTTTCCTACCTTGGCGGACACGACTTGATCAACGACTGGGTGCTGGGCATGGACCTGAGCCAGGTCGGCTTCCTGGTGCTGGCGCAAGTATTGATTTTCTTACTCGGCTGGCCGCTGGAATGGACCGAGATCATCATCATTTTCGTGCCCATCTTTTTACCGATGCTGGAAACCTTCAACGTCGACCCGATCTTCTTCGGCATACTGGTCGCGCTGAACCTGCAAACCTCGTTCCTGACACCACCCATGGCGATGGCTGCCTATTATCTAAAAGGTGTGGCGCCGCCGCATATCCAGTTGATGGATATCTTCCGTGGCATCATGCCTTACCTGGCGATCATCGTGTTCTCCATGATCATGCTGTATAACTTCCCTGGCATCGCTTTGTGGTTGCCGGTTTACCTGTTCGGATAGGTGTCTTAATCCATGTCTTCGGTAATGCCCAGGTTTCAACACAGCAGCGCTCATCTGCTTGGCGCCTGTGAGGCGCGCGCGGCCATAGAAGAAGGCTTGCTGAGTTCGCAGGAACTGGTGGCGGCCTGTTTTGCGCGCATCGACGAACTCGAGGACAGCATCGGAGCCTGGGCGCAAATAGATCGCGACATCGCCATGCAACAGGCGAAGCAGGCGGATGAGTTTCGCATGAGCGGCCTGCCAACCGGAGCGCTGCACGGCCTGCCGATAGGCATCAAGGACATCATCGATACTGCCGACTATGCCACCGAGCGCGGCACGGTGTTACACGCCGGTCGCAAACCCGCAACCGATGCCACGCTGGTGTCGCTGCTCAAGGAAGCCGGAGCGATTATCCTCGGCAAGACAGTGACTACCGAGATGGCGGTATTTTCCCCGGGCAAGACACGCAATCCGCATAATCCCGAGCACACCCCTGGCGGATCGTCCAGTGGCTCAGCCGCGGCTGTTTCAGCAGCAATGCTTGCGCTGTCAGTCGGCACCCAGACCAATGGCTCGATTATCCGCCCCGCCTCCTATTGTGGCGTATACGGATTCAAACCCAGCTTTGCGCGCATTTCACGCCATGGCGTACTGCAGCAGTCGCCTCCGCTGGACACCGTCGGCGTGTTTTCCCGCAGCCTCGAAGACCTGGCATTAATCGCCGACGTACTGATGCGCTTCGACGCCCAGGACAGCGCCATGCGCCCTGTCGCTCCACCCTGTATAACAACAGTAATGCAGGAAGACTTACCCTTCCCTCCAGTATTTGCTTTTGTACGCACACCAGCCTGGGAGCAGGTTGAACTGGTCAGTAAGGATGCCTTTCGCGAACTTATCGACGCGATCAACGAAGGCCAGGAGAAAAGCGTCGATCTGGTCGACCTGCCGGCGAAGTTTAATGACATTTACGAAGATCATCGCAAGGTCATGGAAGCAGACCTGGCGCGGAACTTTGCCGATGAGTATGCTCGCGGCAAGGACGAGTTGAGCGATGTGCTCAGGGAAATGATCGAACGCGGACTTAAGGTCAGCGACAGCGATTATCAGGCAGCACTGGCGAAAAAGACCGACTACGATGCCTGTCTGGAAGAAATTTACGACGAGTACGATGCCATAATTACACCGTCGACGCCGGGTCCGGCGCCGCATGGTCTCGAAACCACCGGCAGCCCGGTGATGAATACCATCTGGACTTTTTGCGGCAACCCGGCGCTAAACCTGCCTTTGCTGCAAACCCCGAACGGCTTGCCCTTCGGTGTACAGCTGGTGGGCAAAAAAGATGAGGATGCTCGCCTGTTCCGCAGTGCGCGCTGGTTATTGAATAGTCTGAACGACTAGATACTTATACTGAAAGACGAAATGAGAGGCCAAAATGGATAACCTGATTACCGGATTGATAGCAATCGTAATATTCCTCGGCTTTACCATCGGGCTGGCAAACTCCATAGCCGAGGCCCCGTTTGTGATTATCGTCGTGATAGTTGCCTGTATGATTTGCTACGACTTTTATGAATCGGCCAGAGCTGGATTGCGCGCCGAAAAGGAAAAGAAATCCGAGGCCGGCCAGTAAACTGAATCCGCTTCAACCCTGCTTTAGCGCCGCGGCCATCCGGCTCGAATACCAATAGGCAAAATTCGCCACGCTGGGTTCCAGCGCGGTAAAGCGACCCTGCTGCGCAAACCTCGAATTCAACCCCTTCTGCTGCTGTTGCAGAAATGGCAGATCTTCCGCCAGCGCCGCGTCTATGCGTTGGTAATAATGTTGAGCCCGTGACTCAAAGTCTTCCAT
>CAXBMV010000242.1:0-5513 GCA_963976575.1 uncultured Gammaproteobacteria bacterium
TCATGACTTCGTCAAAAATCAACAGGCTACCACTCTGATCGCAGGCTTCACGCAGACTCTGCAAAAAACCCGCCTGTGGTGGCACGCAGTTCATGTTGCCGGCCACCGGCTCGACGATGACGCAGGCCACTTCGCTACCGATTTTCGCCATGGTTTCACGCAGCTGCTCGCTGTTGTTATATTCCAGCGTAATGGTGTGATCGGCGAGTACCGCGGGTACACCGGGTGAACTGGGAACACCCAGTGTTAGCGCACCAGAACCGGCTTTCACCAATAGCGAATCGGCGTGGCCGTGATAACAGCCTTCGAACTTGATGATCTTGTCGCGTCCGCTGTAGCCGCGCGCCAGTCGTATCGCGCTCATGGTGGCCTCGGTGCCGGAACAGGTCATGCGCACCAGCTCGATATTCGGCATGATTGCGCAGATACGTTCGGCCAGTTCGACTTCGAGACGCGTCGGCGCTCCAAAGCTCAACCCCTTGTCTACCGCCTGCTTCACCGCGGCGATAATTTCCGCATTGGCGTGCCCACAGATCATCGGCCCCCAGGAACCGACATAATCGATGTAGCTTTTACCATCGACGTCTATCAGGCAGGCGCCCTCGGCCGATTCGATAAATAGCGGCGTACCGCCAACACCATTGAAGGCTCTCACCGGGGAATTGACGCCGCCGGGAATAAATTGACAGGCCTGTTCAAACAGTTTTTCGGATTGGTTCATATTCATTACCTACTCAATTACTCGTGATTGTGTAAACGTTTTGTTACTGCGACGATGAGCAATAGCACCGGCAAGCCGATGATCGCAGTAAGCAGAAAAAAGTTGGAATAGCCCACCGCATTAACCATGGAGCCGGAATAGCCGCCCAGTGTTTTCGGAATTAGCGTCATCAGCGAACTGAAAATCGCGTATTGCATGGCGGTGAAAGACACACTGGTCAGGCTAGACAGAAATGCGACGAAGGCCGCCCCGGCGATTCCGGCGGAAAGATTATCCGCTGAAATAATCAGGTAAAGCCAGAACAGATCGTGACCTATGCCGGCCAGCAACATGAACAATAAATTGGTGGCCGCCGACAGAACTGCACCCAGAAACAAGATACGCACAACGCCGACACGTAGTGCAAGAACCCCACCGACAAAGCCACCGGCAATCGTCATCAGCAGGCCAAAGGTCTTCGCCACGTTGGCGATCTCGGTCTTGCTAAACCCCATATCCTCGTAAAACACGTTCGATATAGCGCCGAGTACGATGTCGGAAATACGGTATAAACCGATCAGCGCCAGCAATAGCCAGGCCAGCGACCAGCGGTAGCGGCTGAAGAAATCCTGAATCGGCAGAAAGTATGCTCTTTCGATCATTGCATAGTTCAATAAGCGCGCGCGAACCAGTAAAGCGGCCAATAGCCAGGCCATTAATATTGCCATCAGCAGGCGCAGCAATTCGACCGTAAAAGCAGCCAGCAGAGAATTGCCCAGGCTACTCTTCCACTGCAGGGCTATCTCGCTGGAAAACAGGTAAGCGCCGATAAAACCGCTGACCGCGACCACAAACAACAACAGGAACCTGAGATAATCGCCAGTGGTTTCCAGCGCTGCAGACCTTGGGCGTTTCTGCGGTTCAGCTATGAGTAGCGTAGTGGTTATTCCCACCGCCATCATCATTGCCATCAACAGGTAGGTATTACGCCAGGCTGAATACTGGTAGGCATCACTACTGGTGCCAAACCAGTCGGCAAGGTAGAGAGAACCCGCGCCAGCGACGATCATTGCTATGCGATAGCCTGCGATATAACTGGCTGACATCATCGCCTGCAATTTCGAGTCGGCCGACTCGATGCGATAGGCATCTATGACGATATCCTGGGTTGCCGAAGAAAATCCGAGCATCGCTGCGGCGATCGCCATCATCGTCAGGCTGTCATCCCCGGAGGCGGGTTCGATGGAAGCCATCAACAGGATGGCCGCCGCTATGGACAGCTGCGCCAACAACATCCAGGCGCGCCGGCGTCCCAGCAAACGCGTCAGTCCGGGCAGAGGCAATTGATCTACCAATGGCGCCCAGACAAATTTGAAAGAATAGCCCAGCGCCGCCCAGCTGAACATGGTTACCGTGGCCCTGTCGATTCCGGCCTCGCGCAGCCACAGGCTCAGCGAAGAGAAAATCAATAGCAGCGGTATGCCGGCCGAAAATCCGAGAAATAACAGGGTGACTACACGCGGATGAAGTAGCTGCGCGAGTGTTTGCGGCCAATCTAGCGCATCTTTCACCACTACTTTGCTGGCTCGAAATCGTAATCCATGATTAACGGTGCGTGATCGGAAAAGCGTTGATCGCGATAGATGCTGGCTCCCTGAATCGCCGATTTCAGTCCCGGAGTAACGATTTGGTAATCGATGCGCCAGCCGACATTCTTATCCCAGGACTGGCCTCGATTCGACCACCAGGTATATTGTTCCTCGCGCGGATCGACAACACGAAAGCCATCGACAAAGCCGACACGGCCGAATAAATCGTCCAGCCAGGCGCGTTCTTCGGGCAGGAATCCCGAATTTTTCTGGTTGGGCCGCCAGTTTTTCAAATCGATATTCTGGTGCGCGATATTCCAGTCTCCACAAATGACAAATTCACGCCGTTTGCGCCGCAGCGATTGCAGATGCAGCATGAAGCTGTCGAGGAAACGCCATTTCGACTCCTGCCGATGGTCCCCGGAAGAACCCGACGGGGCATAAAGTGAAATCACCGACAGGTTACGGTAGCGGTATTCAAGATAGCGTCCCTCGTTATCGAATTCGGACTCACCGAAACCACGAATAATTTCCACAGGCGGCTGGCGCGCATAAATTGCGGTGCCGGCATAACCCTTTTTCAGCGCGTCGAAATAACTGCAGCTATAGCCTTCGGGATGAAACATGGGTGCATCCAGCTGATCCACCTGCGCCTTGGTTTCCTGCACACAGACAAAATCCGCCTGCTGCGCCGGCAGCCAGTCAAACAGTCCCTTGCGCGACGCGGCGCGTATGCCATTGGTGTTAATCGATATAATGCGCATCTTTTCCCACTTACAATCATCAAAACTGGCGCTATGATACATGACTTATACTGGCCAGCTTAAGCGCCGCGCTAAAAATTAAACCCTTTTGCCGCAACCTGTTATCCAGCGAGTAACCTATGCATCCATTTCAAGCCCGATTCGTCGAATATTGCCTGCAGCGATCCGCCCTGAAGTTTGGCGAATTTACGCTGAAATCGGGGCGCGTCAGCCCCTATTTTTTCAATGCCGGCATCTTCAACCGAGGCGCCGACCTGGCCGCGCTCTCACAGTTTTACGCCGAGGCCATACAGCAGTCTGGGATTGAGTTCGACCTGCTGTTCGGCCCCGCCTATAAGGGCATACCCCTCGCAGCGATTACCGCCAGCGCCCTGTACCAGCAGTATCAGCGTGATATCCCCTACGCCTTTGATCGCAAGGAAGCCAAGGATCATGGCGAAGGCGGCAGGATCGTCGGCGCCGAAATCAGCGGTCGCGTCATGATTATCGACGACGTCATCACCGCCGGTACCGCAATTCGACAATCCTTGCAACTCATCGAATCTCTCGGTGCCAGCGTCTGCGCGGTGACCGTCGCCCTCGACCGTCAGGAAAAAGGACAGGGCGAATTCTCTGCGATTCAGGAGCTGGAACAGCTGGGCGTAACCGCGATTCCGATCATCCGGCTCGAACACATACTCGAATATCTCAGCCGGGCGAATCAGCCCGAGCAGCTAAGGGCCATCGAAAACTACCGCGACCGCTACGGTATCGACTGAACTCGATACCCTTCAGGCGGTCTATTAAGAGTCCTGCGCTGCCTTTAGAGATCACCATGATACGAGCACTGTTCCTCAGCAGCCTGCTGGCGTTGCCGGCTTATGCCGCTGAATCCATAGAAATCAGCAGTTCCAGCCGACAAACTGCGGTGGTCGAACTGTTTACCTCCGAGGGCTGCAGTAGCTGCCCGCCCGCGGACAAGTGGCTGGCCAGGTTGGCGCAATCCGATGGCGACGAACTCGATGTACTGCCGCTCTCCTTCCACGTCGATTACTGGGACTACATAGGCTGGAAAGACCCGTTTGCCAGCCCCGCCTATACAAAGCGGCAACGCCAGCTTGGCGCCAATAATCGCCAGCGCACGATTTACACACCCGAATTCTTCGTCAACGGCAAGGAATCCCGTGGCAGCAACCGCATTCTCGAGCATATCAAGAAAGTGAATCAGCAAAAGGCGGTGCTGCAACTAGACCTGTCGGTATCGAAGCTGGACAACAAGCTGCTGTTTACCCTGCAGTCATCCGCGCATAGCAACGCTCCCGACAACCTGCATCATCGCTACATCGTTTACGAGGATCATTTATCCAGCCAGGTAACCCGCGGAGAAAATAGCGGCGAAACCCTTGCCCACCAACGCGTTGTGCGTTACCTCAGCGCACCCACCAGCCTGCGTAGCAGCAACCGCCACAGTGTCGCAATCGACCCTCAATGGCGCGCTGAAAATATTGGCGTAGCGGTAGTGGTAGCTACTCCCGGAGAAAGCGAATACCTGCAGGCTTTGTACGGCCCGGTATCCGCTTTGTTGCTGCCCGAGTAGATTTGATGAAAAAAGGGGGTAAATAATCTACTATACTGTTTAACTCTGGTGAATCTGCACGAGAATCAAATACGCATCAAAGCAATATATATGATGAACAATGGCATAAACACAAGCAGGGTTAAGCGCGCTCTCTTCCCGGGATTACTGGCCTGTTGCCTGACCCTGTCTGTCGAGGCGGGCTCTTTATACAAGTGGATCGACGAGGATGGCCAGATTCGTTACAGCGACCGCCTGCCACCGGAAACCTCGAAGAAGAAACACCAGCAGCTAGACTCGCGCGGACTGGTCATCAATACCCGCGAAGCCGCAAAGAGTGAAGAGGAAGCCGCCGCCGAGGCCGAGGCCGCCGCCATCGAAGAAGAAAAAATGGCTGCAGAACGCGCAATCAAGGATGCTCAGTATAAAAAAGACAAGGTACTGCTGCTTACCTTTAGCTCTGACGAAGAATTGCTACAGGTTAAAAATAACCGCCTCGAAGTAATCGATTCGGTTATCCGCCTGATCAATAACAGCATCGCCAGCAACCAGGAAAAACTGGACAAGCTGCAAGAACATGCGCAACTCACCTACACATCCAAAGAAAAGGATATACCTGGCGGACTCGCGCAAAAATTAGAACATTTCCAGCGTACTATCGAAAATCGCAGCGCCCAATTGCAGTCGAAGATGGAAGAACGAAGTAAAATTGACCAGCAATACGATCAGGATCTGGCGCGATTTCGCGAACTAAAAGGCCAGTAATCTAATCGCTCGCCTTGATCAGGGTACCGACACCGCTGTCGGTGAGTAGCTCGAGCAAAACCGAATGCCTCACCCTGCCATCGATAATATGGCTGGTTTTCACCCCTGATTTTACTGCCTTGAGTGCACAGGCCACCTTC
>CAXBMV010000243.1:0-5509 GCA_963976575.1 uncultured Gammaproteobacteria bacterium
CGTAGCGGCCGAGGTATGCACTCGCCCCTGGGATTCGGTTTCGGGCACGCGTTGTACGCGATGAGCACCGGACTCGAATTTCAATTGTGAATAGGCGCCGTGGCCTATGATGCGGGCAATAATTTCCTTGTAGCCGCCGTGTTCGCCATCGCTGCTATTGAGCACTTCAAGCTGCCAGCGCTGCGTCTCGGCGTAGCGGCTATACATGCGGAACAGGTCGCCGGCAAATATGGCGGCCTCGTCGCCGCCGGTGCCGGCACGAATTTCGAGGAATACGTTGGCGCTGTCATTCGGGTCCTTCGGCAACAGCAGCTTTTGCAGTTCGACCTCCAGGATTTCGATTTGCGCCGAGCTTGAGGCGATTTCCTCTTCGGCCAGCTGCTTCATCTCGGCGTCATCTTCGTCGAGCATTTCGCGAGCCGAAGCCATCGCGGCCTGCGCTTCCTGGTAGGCGGTAAAGCTCTTTACCAGGTCTTCCAGTTGCGAATACTCCATGGATAGATTGCGAAAGCGATCCTGATCATTAATGACCTCGATCTCGGACAGCAGACCGGCAATTTCTTCGTGTCTGGCGCAAAGGTTTTCCAGCTTGTTTAACAGCGATTCTTTCATCAGGAGCCCTGGTTATCGGGTGATATCAATCTTTTCAGCAGGCGTATGCGCTCTTCGTCACCGGCTTCCAGCGCCTTGCGCATTTCTATGGTGGGTTTGTGCAACAGTTTGTTGGTCAGGTCGTTGGCGAGACGGTTGAGCACGGTAGTCGCGTCTGCCTGGGATAACTGAGCGATGGCCTTTTCGACCGCCTGTTGTTTGATCAATTCTACGCTATCGCGTAGCTGTCTGATATGGTCCGAAGACTGGTGTGTTCGCAGCCACTGTTTGAATGCGGTCACCTCGAGATCGATGATTTCCTGAGCGGTCTCGGCGGCGAGTTCGCGCCCGCGCAGATTTTCGTCCACCACGTTTTTTAAATCGTCGACGGTATACAGGTATATATCCTGCAACTCACCAACTTCGGCCTCGATGTCGCGCGGCACGGCCAGGTCGACCATAAAAATCGGGCGGTGTTTGCGTTGTCTCAATGCTGACTCGGTTGCGCCCTTGCCGAGTATCGGCAGTTGGCTGGCGGTAGACGAAATGACGATATCAGCGCGAACCAGTTGTTCGGGAACTGCATTGATTTGCACCGCCTCGGCACCGATCTGTTCGGCCAGCTCGGCTGCCCGGGAAAGACTGCGATTGGCGATGGTCATGGAGCCGATATTTTGGCTCTTCAAATGGCGGGCTACTAGTTCAATGGTTTCACCTGCGCCAATCAGTAGCGCATGCAGTTCGCCGAGGTCACCGAATATCTGCTTAGACAGGCTAACCGCGGCAAAGGCGACCGAAACCGCGTTGGCGCCGATCTCTGTGTCTGTGCGCACGCGTTTGGCGACGCTGAACGAATGCTGAAACAGCCGATCGAGAATCGAATTCAGCGCTTTACCACTGCGCGCCTGATCGTAAGAGTTTTTTAACTGGCCGAGGATTTGCGATTCGCCGAGCACCATCGAATCGAGCCCGGAGGCGACACGGAACAGGTGGCGAGCAACTTCCTCGTCGCTATGCCGGTAAATATAAGGTTCAAGGCTGTGGTCCTTGATGCCGTGATAGCCGGACAGCCATTGCGTAATCGCTTCGCTGTTATCGCTGGAAGAATCACAGTAAATCTCGGTGCGATTGCAGGTGGAAACAATCACCGACTCATTGATCGCGGGCATGTCCAGCAATTCGTGCAAAGCCTGCATCATTTGCCCGGGGGCAAAGGCGACTTTTTCACGAATATCGACAGGGGCGGTCTGGTGGTTGATGCCGAGCGACAATAAGGCCATGTTTTAGGGACGGTTTCGAGCCAACAGGAGATTTTCCGGCATAAGCCGTCTAAATACAACATTAGTGGAACAAATCGGGTTAAATACAATCCTACAACTAGCTGCTACACTCTAGCGATCATCATAAAACCTCTTAATATCGGGCTCTGGATTGACTCTTTTCAGCAACATTAACCGCATAGTAGTTATCCTCGCCGTCATGCTCCTGTCGGCCTGCGCTGGAATGAACCGCTTTTCCGGCCAGGATCGGGTAGTTCTTGAGCAAGAAGTCCCCCGCATCAACGCCAGCCAGCAGCTGGCGGACCCTGCCGCCGAGGATACCTATAACCTGATGGTAGCGGAGCTGGCGCTAAACCGTGGTGAAACCGATATTGCGGTCGAGTACTATCTCAAGCTGGCAAAGTCACAGGACAATCCGGACATAGCCGAGCGCGCGGTACGGGTTGCGGTTTACGGTCAAAATATGGAAGCCGCGATAATAGCCGCGCAGCGATGGATTGAACTGGATCCACAGCGTGTAGAAGCGCACCAGATAATAGCAGCTATTTTCATTCGCCAGGATCGAGCCGACGAAGCCTTTGGCTATATCGATCATTTGATACAAACCAGCAAACTTGACGACAAACAGCTGTTTGCGCCCTTGCTGGGTGTCATGGCACGGGAAAAGAATTCGGCCACGGTGTTGTCAGTGAGCCGGCGCATTGCCGAGAAATACCCGCAGCGAGCATATGCGCAGTACATGCATGGCATGTTGGCGGCGCAGTACGGCAAAAGCGAAGAAGCGCTGGTTTACCTGGATCGCTCGATAAGTCTGGATCAAATAGATGGTGTCGATTCCGCCCGTGCGCGGGTATTGTTGAAACTGGGTGAGTCGCAACAGGCGATAGTCAGTTTGCAAAAAGCACTGGAAAAAAATCCGGATGACCGCGAACTACGGCTCACCTATGCGCGTCTGCTGGTAGACACCAAAAACTATGAAAGCGCCCGTGTCGAGTTTGAAACCTTGCTCGAAGCGTCGCCCGATGATGCCGAACTGCTGTTTACGCTGGGCTTGTTGTCACTCGAATCGGAGCAATACGAAAACGCCGAAAAATATATGTTGAAGCTGGTCGAGCTAGATGAGCGCGAGGGCGAAGCGCAATATTATCTCGGTCGAATACATGAAAATCGCGAGCAGTTTGATGAGGCCATCGACTGGTATCGGCAGGTGCATGTCGGTGATTTCCTGCTCGAAGCACGCCTGCGCGTTGCCAGCCTGCTCGACCAGACCGGCAAGCTGGACGAAGCCCTGGACATGCTCGATGCAATGCTGGAAGGCAGTCAGCCGAACCCCACGCTGGTGCGCATTTATATCACCCGTGGCGGACTGTTGCGCGAGGCCGGTCGTTATGAAGATGCGATGGAAACCTATAACACCGCACTTGGCATCCTGCCGGGAAATAGCGACCTGCTCTATGCCCGGGCTCTGGTCGCGGAAAAGGTTGGGCGAATCGACATCCTCGAAGAGGATATCAAGGTCATACTCAAGGCCGAGCCGGATAATGCCCATGCACTGAATGCCCTGGGATTTACCCTGGCGGATCGCACCGATCGCCATAACGAAGCCATGGGTTACCTGAAACGCGCACTCGAAATCATGCCCGACGATGCCGCCATTATCGATAGCATGGGTTGGGTGAATTACCGATTGGGTAATTACACCGAAGCCATACGACTGCTACGCGATGCACTGTCGCGTTTTGATGATGCTGAAATAGCCGCCCACCTCGGCGAAGTTCTGTGGGTTAGCGGTAACCGGGATGAAGCGCGCCAGATCTGGCAAGAAGCGCTGGACAAGTCACCCAGTGACCCGGTGCTGCAAAAAGTAATGCAGCGATTCATCCCCTAACCAGGGGCTCCATTGTTTAAATTCCTCTCTATCGGCTTTGCCGTCATCGTGCTTGCCGGTTGTAGCCAGTTTGGCGGACTAAGTCAGCAACCCCGACAATGGCAGCACTGGCAGGAAGCGCAACAGCAGCTTGTTAGCTGGGATATGCATGCCCGTTCCATGGTAATACTGGCGGATGGAATTTACCATGTCGGTCTCAATTGGCAACGCGACGACTCGGACATGGTTCTGCTGATCGAAGCACCTTTTGGACAGGGCGTTTTCCGTATCGAGTCGAGTTCCGCGACACCACCGCTGCACCAGCTTTTCCTGCCCGCCGGTCAGATTTATCAGAACCACTCTGCCGAGGCATTGTTGGAGCAGGCCATAGGTTGGTCGATTCCGATCAGTGGACTCGAATTCTGGATTCGCGGATTACCGCAGCCGGATAGTCGGTATACAAAGCAATTCAGCCCGCAAGGTCAGCTGAAATCGATCAGACAGGATGGCTGGTCAATCAGTTACATTGACTACTTCGACGGCGAGGAATTGATTCAACTGCCTCGTCGCCTGGAATTGATGCGCGACGATATCACTGTGAAACTGGTTATAGAGAATTGGCAGAGTGTCGCAAAACAACCCGGCCCGTTGCTGGAATTCCCTGATTTCAATTGATATGTCGCTACTCGTCTATTCTCCCGCCAAGCTAAACCTGATGTTGCATATCACCGGACGTCGCGCGGATGGTTATCACTTGCTGCAAACCGTATTCCAGTTCATCGGCCTGTACGACCGGATCGAGTTCAAGTTGACCAGCGATGATCGAATCATCCGGCAGGCCAGCCAGACCGAGGTACCCGAACAGGAGGATATTCTGATCAAAACTGCACGCCTGCTGCAGCAACGCTATAAGGTGGATGCAGGCGTCAGCATAAGTGTCGACAAACATATTCCGCTCGGCGGGGGGCTTGGCGGCGGCAGTTCCAATGCGGCAACCTGTCTGCTGGTCTTGAATCGGCTCTGGGAGCTTGGTCTGGACCTCGAGCAACTCGGCGAAATCGGCCTGGAACTGGGCGCGGATGTGCCGGTATTCCTGGGCGGTAGAGCGGCATGGGCCGGTGGTATAGGCGAAGAATTGCAGCCAATCGAGCTGGAGACACCGACATACCTGGTGATTCACCCCGGAATCTCGGTTTCGACAGCGCAAATTTTTAACTCGGAAGAATTGACACGCAATTGCGATGCAATCACAATACGCGCCTTTCTGGATGGCTCGGGCATTAATGTCTGCGAGCCGGTCGTCTGCAAGCTATATCCGCAGGTCGCCGAGGCGATTAACTGGTTAAGCCATTATTCGCCCACCAGGATGAGTGGTACTGGCGCTTGCGTATTCGCTGGCTTTGATAGCCTTGAACAAGCTGAAGCTGTAAAATTGCAGATTCCGCGCCAATGGGCTGCTTTTATTGCCCCGGCAATGAATCGCAATCCGGTACACCAGCAACTAGACTTGCTGAGTTAGAAAGTTTATTGGGCCGTCGCCAAGCGGTAAGGCACCAGGTTTTGATCCTGGCATGCGTTGGTTCGACAAAATCGCCGGGAGCGATTTTGGACGCGCATAGCGCGGCCCGAAGGGCGAAATACAGGATGTATTTCGCAATCCAGCCGGCATCACCCGGAATGGGCGAGGCAGCTGGAAAAGTTAGAGAAAGGATGCACAAAGTTTATTGGGCCGTCGCCAAGCGGTAAGGCACCAGGTTTTGATCCTGGCATG
>CAXBMV010000244.1:0-5505 GCA_963976575.1 uncultured Gammaproteobacteria bacterium
TGGTCTGCAGTTTCACCCCGAGGTAACCCATACCAAACAGGGTGTGGCGATTTACGCTCGTTTCTTGCACGACATTTGCGGCTGTGGCTCGAACTGGACTGCGTCGAATATCATCGAAGCCAGCATCGCCGAAGTGCGTGCAAAAGTTGGCAGCGATGAAGTCATACTGGGTCTCTCCGGTGGAGTCGATTCTTCGGTGGTGGCAGCCCTGCTGCATGAAGCCATTGGCAAGCAGCTCACCTGCATCTTCGTCGACACCGGTCTGTTGCGCTATCGCGAGGGTGACCAGGTGATGGAACAGTTCGCCGAGCATATGGGGGTGAAGGTGATCCGCATCGACGCGGCTGATCGCTATTTCGCCAAACTCGAAGGCCTCAGCGACCCGGAAGACAAGCGCAAGGCCATCGGTAATTTATTCATCGATATCTTCGAGGAAGAAGCCGGCAAGCAGAACAATGCCAAATGGCTGGCGCAGGGCACTATATACCCCGACGTGATCGAATCGGCCGGGGCTGCCAGCGGCAAGGCGCATTTGATCAAGTCGCACCACAATGTGGGTGGTTTGCCCGAGGACATGAAACTGGAGCTGGTCGAGCCCCTGCGTGAACTGTTCAAGGACGAGGTGCGTGAGATAGGCGTCAAGCTCGGCATTCCGCGCGAAATGGTTTACCGCCACCCCTTTCCCGGACCTGGTCTGGGCGTGCGTATACTCGGTGAAGTGAAGCGCGAGTTCGCCGAAACCCTGCGTCTGGCCGACCATATTTTTATCGAAGAATTACGCAGCCATGACCTCTACGACAAGGTGTCACAGGCTTTCGTCGTCTTCCTGCCGGTGAAATCGGTGGGTGTTACCGGAGACGGGCGCCGCTATGACCACGTGGTGTCGCTACGCGCTGTGGAAACCATCGACTTCATGACCGCGCGCTGGGCCGATCTGCCCTACGATTTTCTCGACCACGTGGCACGCCGCATCATGAATGAAATCGAAGGCATTGCGCGCGTGGTTTACGATATTTCCGGCAAACCGCCGGGCACTATCGAGTGGGAATAATGCTGCTTTTCCCCGACCCTTTTTTGGTCCTGCTCAATTTTACCGTTTAGAACAACGGGATCCGGTAGCCTCGATGAAGTTGTTCATACATTTTGTAAAGAGCGTGGTACCCAAACCCGTGCTGGATAGGCTCAGGGGCGCTTTTTATGTGGGGAGGTCAATCCCGCAGATTGAAAGCTATCGATCCAGGATAGCGGGTAAACAAGGTATCGAGATTGGTGGGCCGAGCAGCCTGTTCTTTACAAAATTACCACTCTACCAGGTTGCCAAATCTGTCGATGGCGTGAACTTTTCTGATAGCACTATTTGGGAAGGGGAAATACAGTCAGGCCAGTCCTACGGTTACTATGCCGGTAAAAAAGGCGTTCAATACGTTGGCGATGCGGTGGATTTGAGTATGATCAAATCCAGTAGTTATGACTTTCTGCTTTCTTCGAATTGCCTGGAGCACATTGCTAACCCATTGAAGGCACTCGCTGAATGGGGCCGGGTACTTAAATATGGCGCTGCCCTGGTCCTGGTATTGCCGAGAAAAGAATCGAATTTTGATCATAAACGACCGGTGACCAGTTTTGAACATTTGCTCCAGGACTTCGAGGCAAATGTCAGCGAGCAAGATTTAACTCACCTGGACGAGATTTTGTCATTGCACGACTTGAGCCTGGATCTGGCGGCCGGCAACCTGGAGGAATTTGCCATCAGGAGTCGAAACAATTTTGAAAACAGAACCTTGCATCATCATGTGTTTGATATTCCCTTGATTTCTACCATGCTCGAACATGCTGGCTTCGAAGTTATCAATAGCCAAGTTACGCAAACGGATTT
Organism: uncultured Gammaproteobacteria bacterium; assembly: GCA_963976575.1. Classification (GTDB taxonomy): domain Bacteria; phylum Pseudomonadota; class Gammaproteobacteria. The sequence continues at coordinate 1,877 of CAXBMV010000244.1, forward strand.
TATAACCCTGGCTCTCAAGAAAAATCTGGGGAGCTAGTTTGAGCGTCGATCTGTGCAAATGATTGATTTTTTTCTGCGAAGCAGCGATTTGGCTATTTGATGGATTTGAACAGGTCTGATATTAACTGGATGCGTGCGGCGCTGGCGCAGGCCCAGCTCGCAGCTGATCTCGACGAAGTACCGGTAGGCGCGGTGCTGGTCGATGCACAGGGCGAATTGATTTGCGCCGGGCACAACCAGCCGATCAGCAGCCATGACCCGACCGCCCACGCGGAAATTATCGTGCTGCGCGATGCTGCACAAAAGCTGCAGAATTACCGTCTTCCTGACACCACGCTTTACGTCACCCTCGAACCTTGCACCATGTGTGTGGGCGCGCTGGTACAGGCGCGTGTCGCACGCATCGTTTACGGAGCCACCGAAGCCAAAACTGGCGCAATAGAAAGCGCGCAGCGATTATTCGAATCCGGTGAATATAACCACAAGCCCGAGATTCAGGGCGGCGTGCTGGGCGATGATTGTGCCACGATGATCAGCGCCTTCTTCGAACACAAGCGCGCGGCTAAACGTTTGCAACGTGAAAACAATAAATAATTTGGCGTCATCCGGGAATGTGCGCGTAGTTTGAAAAAAATTGTCCGTCACCATGGGTAGCGCAAAACCAATATCAAAGGCCGATCATCCCCGAATGCGTCAGCCCTAAAAACAAAAAGTCCGTCATCCCGGACATGCGCTACGCGTATTCCGGGATGACGGGGAATTTATAAGAGGGGAATGGTGGTAGCTACATTTGGTAAGGGGTTGTGGCGTTCTTCGAACGCAGTTTGAATAACTGGGTCCCGCGGTCGGGGCCGCGGGATGACAGAGGGTTGCTTTTAACGAACGAGGTGCCAGGTGCTTTTCTTTCAGAGAGCAGAACGCGCTTAATCAAACTGAATGTCATCCCGGAATGCGCGTAGCGCATGTCCGGGATCTCCAAATGCTATCGCGTCATTCGTCGGGAGATCCCGGACAACGCCTGCGGCGTTTCCGGAATGACGGGGAATTTATAAGAGGAGGAGGGGAAGTGAAGATTGTTCCTTACCCTCCCACCTACATACTCGGCGCCAGCGGCAGGTTTTTCAGCACCGGTTTGTTCTCTTCCAGCTCGCGCAAGGCCTTGTGTTCGAAGCCGATCAGATAACCGTAGTAGCGGCGTATATTCTCCACGTATTTGACCGGCTCCCAGCCGCGCGCATAACCATAGGTGGTGTTCTTGTACCATTTCTTACGCGCCAGTAGTGGCAAATTTTCCCTGACATCAATCCAGCGGTCGGGGTCGCCACCGCGCATTTCGGTGATTTTGCGTGCATCGTTGACATGGCCGAGACCGACGTTGTATGCAGCAAGCGCCAGCCAGGTTCGGTCCGGTTCGCCGATGCGTTCGGGTATGCGCTTGTGCACGCTGGCGAAGTACTTCGCGCCGCCGCGGACACTCTGTGCCGGGTCGAGACGGTTTTTAACCCCCATTTGTTTGGCGGTGCCCAGGGTTAACATCATCAAGCCGCGCACCCCGGTGGGTGAGCGCGCGCGCGCCACCCACAGAGACTCCTGGTACCCGATCGATGCCAGCAGGCGCCAGTCGACACCGACTTTCAAAGCCTCTTTCTCAAACATGGCCTGGAATTTTGGTAAATGTGTGCGGATGCGTTTGGTGAAGGTCTGGGTGTCGGAGTAATTGAACTTGGCGACCAGGCTGTAATGGCGGTGTACCAGTTGCTCGAGTCTGCCGTCTTTTTCTATGCTGGCAAAATAATCATCGATCGCGTTTTTCAGGCTGTCGTCTTCGCCATGGTTAAAGGCCCAGCGTAGTTGTCTGGGTTCGCCAATCTCGAAGGCGATGCGCAGTTCCGGGAAGTATCGGCGCTGCAGGGCGATTTCGTGCGAACCGGCGAGAATGTAGTCGACTTCACCAGTATCGACCTGCTCGATCAATTCCTCGGTGCCGATATCGTCGGTTTCTATCCAGGTGAGGTTGTTGTGTGATTTCTGCAGGTCTTGCAACAGTTTGGAGTAGGCGGTGCCACCAACAACCTTGAGGCGGCCACCGACCAGATCGCCGACGTATTTGGGTCTTTCCACCTGTAGGCGACGATAGAGTACCTGATTGTTGACCTGGTAATAGCGCGGTCCGTAGACAACCGCCTTGCTGAATTCGGATTCTCCCTCGGAGAGGCCAGCAGCGACGATATCGCCACCGCCGAAGAGTAGTTCGGGATAGAGATCGGCGAAGGTGGGCACTGTGATGAAGCGCGCTTTCACGCCGATAGATTCGGCAAACTGCGAGGCCAGCTGGTATTCGAACCCATCCGGGCCGGCAATGTCCTGATAGTAGGTGGCCGCGCTATTCAGCGTGATGATGTCGAGATAACCGCGGTTCTGAATTTTTTCCAGTTCGTTAAACGGCTGCTTGATATATCGCGGTGACAGCAGCAGTGTGCCGAGTATCAGCAGGGCCGCAACAGACCCGGAAATCAGCTGGATGAGATGGCCCTTCGGAGAAAGCGCAACCATATTGGCGAGTCCAGCTGTTACACGGCAGACTACTGTCTACGCGTAAACACCCAATCGCGACCCTGCGAAAGCGACTGGTTGTAGCTGTATCCATCCAGGTTAAAGTCTTTCAGGCCCGCGGCCTCCGTAATTTTCTGATCGATGATGTAGCGCGCCATTTGTCCGCGCGCTTTCTTCGCGAAAAAGCTGATGATCTGATACTTGCCTTTGTGATATTCGTGGAACAGCGGCGTAACCACTTCGGCTTTTAGCGCCTTGGTTTTGACCGACTTGAAATACTCGATAGAGGCGAGGTTGACCAGTGTTTCCGATTGCAGCGACTTCAGTTCGGCATTGATTGATTTGGTAATGCGACCATCCCAGAACTGGTAGAGGTTGCTGGCGTCGTCGGTATCGAGACGTGTGCCCATTTCCAGCCGGTAAGCCTGCATCAGGTCCAGCGGGCGTAGAACACCATAAAGACCCGAAAGTATGCGCAGGTGGTCCTGTGCAAAATCGATGTTTTCGCGGCTCATGCTATAAGCGTCGAGGCCGGTATAAACGTCTCCCTTGAAGGCAAACAGCGCCTGACGTGCATTTTCCGGTTTGAACGGGGTTTTCCACTGGCGAAAGCGTTTGCGGTTGAGGTCGGCGATGTTGTCGCTGACATTCATCAGCGAAGACAGTTCCGGCGCGCTGAACTGGCGCAGGCGTCGCACCAGCTTACGCGATTGGCCAAGCTGCGTCGGCAAGGTGAAGTCATCGGTCAAAGCCGGGGTTTCGAAGTCCAGCGTCTTCGCAGGAGAGATTACAGTGAGCATGATTGTCGAGGCGAAAAAGAAGGCATATTAGCAAAAATAGGGGATGATTTAGTGACTTTCGTCCCAGGCCGGGAAATCAATGAAATATCAGCAATTTATTGATCGCGATTCGCTGTTCCTGTAGTCTTCGCGACCTGATCGGCAGGGCCAGGGTAAATAGACCTCCAGGCCTGTGTATTCATGGTACAAGTCGTTTAGAGTTAGTAAGGAATCAAGAATCAGGAGAGGTGTCCGAGTGGCTGAAGGAGCACGCCTGGAAAGTGTGTATACGGCAAC
>CAXBMV010000245.1:0-5496 GCA_963976575.1 uncultured Gammaproteobacteria bacterium
TCATCGCGGTTTATCCAGTGGTTATTTCCGATTACTTTGGAGAGCAGGGTGCCAGGGCCTATGGGCTGGTATTTACTGCCTGGGGCTTTGCCGGTCTGGCCGGGCCCTGGCTGGCGGGTCTGGTCTACGACTGGCGCAATGCCTACGATCTTGCGCTATTGCTCGCTGCGGCCAGTGCGATTTTGTCCGCCTGGCTGGCGGTGCGATTGCCTGTGCATAAATCGGTGGGGTGAGTACAGCAAAAGCCTCACCAACTGGCGAGGCTTTGTAGCCATTTCTTACCAGTCATATGTTGTCGAAGTTCCGCTGTAAGACACAGTGAACTGGAGGCAACTGTCAAAATTAACCGTGACCACTACACCATCCGCGTCGGTAAACTGGATCTGGCCAGTCATGGGTTGGCCATTGCTGCAGCCAAAGGTAATAGGAGCGGTGGTATTGATTGTTATATTGCCGTGATCGGGGTCGGTCACCGTGGCAGTAATATAATAGCCGAAGGCATCTTCAGTAATGGCGACATTGGTTATGTTATAGCGTCGACCATCGAAACCGACCAGGTTGGTAAAGCTGCAGCTCGCGTCCCCGCTCAGCGTATTTATTGTGCAGTTGGCATCCATGGAAACGGTGACCGTGTCGGTGCCATCGAACAGGGTGAAATTGCTATAGGAAATACGAATCGTTGTTGTATCACCTACGGTGTTGATGAAAACAACAACACTGCCATTGAGCACCAATGGGCCGATGTTGCAATTGCCGAAGGTAAAGGTAAAGCTGCCATCGGAATTGGCGACATCGCTATGAGTACCACTGCTGCAAGTACCGTCGCTATAAGCAATCCGGTTTGCAGCCATCCGGGATATTTTTGCGCTAGCCACCTGGATGGGCGAATCCCCATCGGCCTTAAACCCCATACCGGTCTTGTCCAACTGCGACTGTTTCGCCGCTTCCGCCGCCGCGGTACCCAGTTGCTTCGCGTTGCCGGCATTGATGGTCGCATTGGATGGCCCGCTACTACCACCGCCGCAGGCGCTTAAGATGATTGCGAGAAGACCTGTTAAAACAATTCGGTTTAATTGAGTCATGGCGTTATACCTCTTTTCCGTGAATCTGCGGGTTTGACCGGGTCAAACCAGTTCCTTCTTTTAAACAATAGCTGGCAAAGTGATTTATTCTCCAGCAAAGCTCGATACTAGCGCTATAGCTTCGTCGATTCGTCGAACTATTTACGTTTCGCCAAGCCCGCGACGGACCTGCTGTTGGAAGAAAATCGTGCCGCTTTCCTGTTGCCGGGATAATTTGCCACCCGGGTAGACGCCGCTTTCCAGGTTGCGCTGAACGCGCGTGCATATATCGAGGTCTTCATCCATAACCTGTTCCGAATTCGGACGTATGCTGTCGGGGTCGACCGATTTGGCCCTGGCCGCGGCTTCGTCGACCCAGAACCAGCGACGCAGTTGTATGCGGTTCGGCGACAGCGGAAAGACGGTTTCGGCGTTGAAGGCGTAGTCGGCGAAATGCAGTAGCAGACCGGGAAACTTGTAAATCCAGAAACCCTTGCCGGCGCGGCTCTGGTCTTCACCCTTGCCGCTATAGTCGACGTCGAAGCCGACGAATTCACCGTTGTGGTAATTATCTATCTTTACCGATTCGCGCAGCATCGAGGAACCCAGCGCGCGATGCACCATGCCGACGTGGTAGCCCTCGCAGGAATTATCGCCGTATGTCTTCCAGTTGGCGTCGCCGAATTTGCTGACCTCGCCCTGGTAAGTCATATTCTCGATCTGCGGGAAAGCCTGCGCGATGTCCAGCACATCACCCAGCCAGTCTGCGAGTGATTCGCCATCGGCGTCGAGGCAGGCGAACACCAGGCCGTTCCAGCTGTCGACTCGGATCGGCAATAAACCCATCGCTTCCGGGTCCGGAATCTCGCCATCCTGCAGGCCCGATGTCTTCAACAGTTCACCCGAGCAGGCGTATCGCCAACCATGGTAGCGGCAGACGAAATCTTTTCGGCAGCCATTGCCTTCATCCACCAGCGGGCCGGCGCGATGACGACAGAGGTTGTAAAAGCCGCGCAATTCGCCCAGCTGATCACGAACAATCAGCAGCGGCCACTGCATCAACTGCAGGCCGAGATAATCCCCTGGTTTGGAAAATTGAGCCAACGGTCCAATCAGCCACCAGTGGCGACGGAAAATACGCTCGCTCTCGAGCTGATAAATTTCACGCTTGTGATAATAGTGTTGCGGCAGGGTATCGATTTCGCTGACTGTCATAGCTCTCTCTAGATCAGGAACAGGCGCTTCTGTGGTTGCGCTGCACATAGCAGTGGTGTTTCAATCCGGGTTCTCCAGCCAGCCGGAAAACTATGCCGCACCAATCAAATCTGCTCGGATGCCTGTGGATGCTCAGCGCCGGGTTACTGTTTGTTGCGGTTACCGTGATGGTACGTCATCTGGGTTCGGATTTGCCAGCGGTTGAAGCGGCTTTTATCCGCTACCTGTTCGGGTTGATTTTCCTCATTCCGGTGATGTTGCGTATGCGTTGGCGCAGCCTGAGTCGTGAAAACCTGGGTGTTTACTCGTTGCGCGGTCTGGCGCATGGCGCGGCGGTGATGCTGTGGTTTTTTGCCATGGCGCGCATCCCGCTGGCCGAAGTTACTGCGATCGGTTTCACCACGCCGATATTCACCACCATCGGCGCGATGCTGATTTTTCATGAAAAACTGCGCGCTCGCCGCATCATGGCGATTGTCATCGGTTTTCTCGGTATGTTGATTATTCTGCGCCCCGGTTTCGAAAGCATTGAAATCGGATCCCTGGCACAGCTGGTTGCGGCGCCTTGTTTTGCCATTTCCTTTCTCTTCACCAAGCGCCTCACGCGCACCGAAAACGCCAGCGAGATCCTGTTGATGCTGAGTATTTTCTGCACGCTGGCGCTGTTACCCGGTGCCCTGCTTTACTGGCGCACACCGACGCCGGTGGAACTCGGTTGGCTAGCCCTGGTGGCAGTGTTTGCCACCGCCGGGCACTACGCGATGACGCGTGCGATAGCCTATGCACCGCTCAGCGGATATCGTTTTTACAGCTGGTCTGGGCGATTGTGTTTGGCTACTGGTTATTTGATGAGGTGCCCGACATCTGGGTATGCGTTGGTGGCGTGCTCATCATCGCGGCGATCAGTTACATGGCCCAGCGCGAAGCCGCGCTGGCGCGCAAAACCAGCCCGCAGGCGACGATTTAATACAAAACTGCTGTCGGCCTTAGCGGGCGCCTGCGTCCTGCAGTATCTTCACCATGTTGCTATAGCCCATTTGTTTTGCCAGATGTAACGGGCTTTTGCCGGAACGATCAGCCAGGTTTAAATCGGCACCGGCCTCGACCAGCAGGCGCAGTGTTTCGCTATGACGCCTGCCGCCATCACCTAACACGATGGACTCGATTAACGCGGTCCAGTGCAGGTTATTCACATGATCCAGCGGCGCGCCCGCCCTGATCAGCTCGGCGACTATCTCGACGTGGCCCAGATGAGCTGCGGCGATGAGTGCGGTGCCCTGATAACGACTGGTGATATTGTCCGCGCGACAACCAAGCTTCAGCGCCAGTTTCATGCTTTCGAGATCGTCGGCCACGGCGGCTATGGTGACTATGTCGTAGTCCTCCCATTCCAGAGCATTGGCGTCGGCCCCGGCCGCGACCAGTGCGCGCATGGCCTCATGATTTCCGAGAAAAGTGGCCAGGTGTAGCGCGCTGCGCTGGAAGGCGTCGCGCTGATCTAGATCGACGCTGCGCTCGATTTCATGCTGCAGTTCAACCATGTCACGGTCGGCTACCGCCTTGAAAAGACCATCGTAAGCGGCGAGTTGCGCCGCGTCTGGTGGGACCTGAGCGACCGCATTCAGGGCCAGTAGCAGCCCGGCGAGCAGCAGACAGCCCGCTTTAGACACAGGCCTCCAATGCCGCGACTATGCGTTTCACTTCGTCGAGACTGCTGTAATGCACCAGCGACAGGCGCACCACGCCATCCTCGGGGTCGAGTCCGAGATCATTGATCAGGCGGTGGGCGTAAAAATGACCATTCTCGGTGCCTATGCCCTGCGCCTGCAGTTTCGTCGCCAGCAATTTGGAGCTTTGCCTGAGTGGCGCGAAGGCGATGGTAGGCGCGCGATCATCATCTTTGACATGCGACTTGCCGATCAGGCGTATGTCGTGGTGGTTGTGCAGAAATTCGAGTATCGGCGCAGCCAGTTGATTTTCCTGTTGCAGGATCAAGGGGTAAATATCGGCCAGTATCGCTGCCAATGACTTGTTGGACTCGCCAAAGTGATGCTCGTGCAGGGCTCTGAAGTAATCGAGCACGCCGGCACAGGCGGCTACCTGACCGTGTTGCGGGCCGGCCGGATTGAAATCCTTGCTGGGGCTGCCGGTATTGAAATAATGCGCCTGCGAAGTAAGGTCGCCATGCAGGTCACTGCTGACATAAAGCAAACCCTGATGAGGACCAAAAACCTTGTAAAGGCTGAAAGCGTAGGCATCGACACCGAGTGCCTTCATGTCGCAAATATGGTGCGGGGCATAAGCGACAGCATCGACGAATACGCGCGCGCGGCTACCTGATTTGATCGTCCTGGTGATTTCGGCCACCGGGTTACTGGTACCGACGATATTTGAACAGTGGGTGAAAAACACCCAGCGCGTATTGTCGCGCAATAGCGGGAATAGCGTCTCGATATCGAGCAGGCCGGTTTCCGCGTCTACTTCCCACTGGCGTATGGTTACCCCCTTTTCCAGCGCCTTGCGCCGCCACACACCGCTGTTGGCCTCGTGGTCCTGATTGGTGACTATGATTTCGTCGCCGGCCTTCCACAGCTCGCCTATAGCCTGAGCCATGACGTAGGTATTCATCGAAGTAGAAGGACCTATGGTTAATTCACCGGGGCTGATATTCAACGCCTCGGCCCAGCCATTGATAGCGCGATCCATGGCCTCGCCTGCCTCGGCCGAAGGCGTAAACGCGGAATAAGGTTGCACGCGGGTATGCCGGTTGTAATGTTCGAGTACCGTGTTGACCTGGTTGCAGACCATGCTGCCCCCGGCGTTGGCGGCGAAAACGTATCCGCTGTCGTCGGCGAGTTGATCGAATTGGCTGCGTACGAAATCGATATCGAGGTTCATCTAGCTGGCTCCAGTTTTAACGGCTCAGGTAAAGCTGCTTTTAAATTCGGCATAAACCGACTCGAAGCGAGCCAGGTTTTTCTGTGTGTAGTCGGCGAAATCCATGTCCACGCGAGAATGTAATTCGGAAACCATAGACCACAGGGTTTCGCGTAGCAGCGAGGCGCATTTCATCGCATGGTAACTGGCGAAACGCGACTCTTCAATATTGCTCTGGTAATAAGCCTGCAACATGGACTGCTCCTGGTCGGCGCTGAACTCGTTATTCGAGGCGAGGTTGGATAGATCGAACAACGGGCTATTGAAGCCGGCGTAGTCAAAA
>CAXBMV010000246.1:0-5488 GCA_963976575.1 uncultured Gammaproteobacteria bacterium
TGGTAAAACCACCACTACGCGCATGCTCGCGCATATCATGAAGACCAGCGGCCACGTGGTCGGCATGACCTCTACCGGCGGCATACTCGTCGATGGTCGCGTCACCGTGAAGGGCGATATGACCGGGCCGCAGTCGGCACAAATCGTGTTGCGCGACCCCAGTATAGATTTCGCCGTGCTGGAAACCGCACGCGGCGGCATATTGCGCGCCGGTCTCGGATTTAGCGAATGCGATGTCGCCGCCTGTATCAATATTAGCGCCGATCACATGGGCCTGGGTGGCATAGAAACCCTGGAACAACTCGCCAAGGTGAAGGAAACCGTGGTGCGTATCGCCAACGATACCGCGGTGCTCAACGCCGACGACAAGCTTTGCCTGAAGATGGCCGAGCACTGCCGGGCGAAGCATCTGTGCTATGTCACCATGGATGCTACTCACGGCCTGGTGCGCGAGCATATACGCGCCAATGGCCGCGCGGTGGTACTGGAAAAAGGAATCAACGGCGACATGATTACGATTTACGACAACGGTGCGCATATCCCCTTGTTGTGGACGCATTTGATTCCAGCGACGATCGAGGGCAAGGCCATGCACAATGTGCAAAACGCGATGTTTGCCGCGGCCATGGCCTACAGCTTCGTCAACGATCTCGACGTTATCCGCAATGGCCTGCGCACCTTCGACAGCACTTTCTTCCAGAGCCCGGGACGCACCAATGTTTATAACGAGCATCCCTTCAAGGTGATACTCGATTACGCGCATAACCCGGCCAGCTTCCGCGCCATGGCCAATCTTGCCGACAAGCTGGAACCTGCCGGTAGAAGCATTATCGCCATCTCGGTGCCGGGCGATAGACGCGACCAGGATATACGCGACTCGGTAGAAGCATGCCTGCCGCACTTCACCCATTTCGTTTGCAAGGCGGATAAAAACCGACGCGGCCGCGGCGACGACGAAGTGCCGCAGTTAATGCGCAAGTACCTGCTCGAGCTGGGGGTGGACGACGCCAATATCTTCGTATTTAGTGACGAGACCCCGGCGATCGATTTCGCGCTGAATATGGCGCAGGCGGGTGACTTGCTGGTAGTGACCGCGGATGACTTAAACCTCGCCTGGAAGCAAATCATCAATCTGCACAGCGACAAGAAAGATACCAAGAAAACCATTCCCGGAACCAAGGTATTCGTGCCCGCGCGTGCCAGGCGTTACCAGCTCGAAGGCGATGAAGAACTGGTGATCGACGAGCGCGGTGTGCGCCTCGCCAGTCACGAACCCGAAGACGCCGACTAGATAGCAGGAAGTCGAGATGGAAATTCCGCAGCCTGAATCCAGCCAGCTAATCCTCGACGACTGCCGTCGAATCACCGGTCCCTCGCTGGTTTGGGATAAGCCCGGTGCAATACTCGATGTATTAATCGAAGACCTGGATATGGACGTGGTGCTGGAATGCTGGTATCGCCATATCAGGTCCTTGCTCGCCAGCATTGATTGCGAGCAACGTGAACTCACCCATCGCCGCTTCGAAAATGGCTTCAGCCTGTTGATCGAAGCCCCCATAGACCAGCTATACGCCGCGGTACGAACCCTGGAAACGGCCTGGTATTTCTGCAGTTGCGAATTGTTAGGGCTTGAAGTAGAGCATCCCGAACCCTTGCTGGAGGCAATCCGAGAGGAAATGCGCGAAGAGCTTTACCCTGCCCTGATCGAGATGCAGCAGGCGGCAGCCGAACAAGGTGTTGATTTTCTGGTCGATGATGAATGGGTATGCGTCGGCCAGGGTTGTGGCAGTATCAGCTGGCCTTTCGAGAAAATCCCGTCGCCGCAGCAGGTCGACTGGGACAAGGTGCACGACGTACCGCTGGCTTTGGTCACCGGCACCAATGGCAAGTCCACCAGCGTGCGTCTGCTCGACAATATTGCCAGGGCAGCAGGACAGGTCAGCGGCCTGACTTCGACCGACTTTGTTCGTGTCGGTGACGATGTACTCGACCGCGGTGATTATTCCGGTCCGGGAGGTGCGCGCCTGTTACTGCGCGACCAGCGCCTGCAGGTGGCTTTCCTCGAGGTGGCCCGTGGTGGCATATTGCGCCGCGGCCTGCCGCTGCAGCGCGCGCGCACCGCGCTGGTAACCAATATCGCAAGAGACCATCTCGGCCAGTACGGTATCAATAACCTGCAGGCATTGACGCAAACCAAGCTGGTGGTGCGCAAGGCATTGGGCGAGGAGGGTGTGCTGGTGCTGAATGCGGATGACGAAAACCTGGTCGAAGCCATGCAGGATATTACCACTGGCAATATCTGCTGGTTCAGTCTGCACAGCGACAATGCGCTGATTCAGCGGCAACTCGCTGGCAAAGGTCGTTGCTGTTATGCGCAGGCGGGCGAAATTATTTACAGCGAAAATGGTGTCGCGCAATCGCTGTGCCCTGTTGCCGATGTGCCGATGACGCTGGATGGGGCGGCCCTGCATAATGTTCAAAACGTGCTTGGCGCGGTAGGGGTTGCGCGTGCGATGGGTTATTCAAACGAACATATCTGCAAGGGGCTGCAAAGTTTTTACAGCGACAGACGCGACAACCCGGGACGAATGAATCTGTTCGCGCTTGCGAATGACGCGCGTGCGATTGTCGATTACGCGCATAACGCGCACGGTATCAACGCGCTGGTGGACACCATGTCGAGGATGGAATCGCAAAGGCTGTGGGTGTTGTCGAGTTCGGCCGGCGATCGCTCGAACGAGTCCATCGGCAATCTGGTTGAGGGACTGGCATCGCTGAAACCGGACAAGGTCGTCATTGTAGAATTGGAGCATTACCTGCGCGGTCGCGAGCCCGGTGAAATTAGCGAAGTGCTAAAGCAGGCTTACCTGGACAGGGGCTTGCAGGCGCAACAACTCGATTTTGCAAACTCGCCACTGGCGGGTGTCGAACATATCCTGCAACAGTTACAGGCCGGGGATCTTGCTCTTTTACTGGTGCTGGATCAACGCGAGGAAGTCTTTCAGCTACTCGAGGCACATGCCGGTTAAGCGCTAGCTTTTGCGCAAACCCGAAATAGTCGAAGTCGCCGAGAGTATCTCGGCATCCTGTATCAACTCGATCAATGCCGGCCGACCCGCCTTAAGCGCACGCTCGTAGGCTGGCGCAAATTGCGCGGTTTCGACGACGCGTTCGGCGTGGGCACCGTAGGCCTCGGCCAGCGCGACAAAATCCGGATTGATCATTTCGGTGCCTATAACACGGCCCGGGTAGTCGCGCTCCTGGTGCATGCGGATGGTGGCGTAGATACCATTATTCACCAGTATGACGATGATATTCGCCTGATATTGCATCGCCGTGGCCAGTTCCTGGCCATTCATCATGAAATCGCCATCGCCGCAGAATGCCACCACCTGGCGTTCGGGGTAACGCAGTTTTGCGGCCACCGCGGCCGGTAGACCATAGCCCATGGTACCGCTGGTCGGTGCCAGTTGGCTGCGGTAACTGCGGTAGCGGTAGAAGCGATGCAGCCAGCCGGAAAAGTTGCCGGCACCGTTGCACAGAATCGCATCATCCTCGTTAATCCGGCGCATTTGCTGGACGATGTCGGCGAGTTGTAAATCTCCGGCGACCGAGACTGGCTGGTTCCAGTCGAGGTAGGCCTGGCGTGCCTGACGCAATTGTTTAAGCCAGTCTTCGGTATATCCGCTCTCTACTGACAGCGCGCTGAGCGCCTCGACAAAACTTGCCGAACTGGCGTTGATGGCGAGCGTGGGCTGGTAGATATGACCCAGTTCTTCGGCCCCGGCGTGTACATGGATTAATGTCTGTCGAGGGCAGGGGATGTCGAACAGGCTGAACCCCGAGCTGGTCATTTCGCCGAGGCGTGCGCCTATTACCAGCAACAGGTCGGCATCATTGATCTGTTGTTTCAGTGCCGGGTTGATGCCAATGCCGACGTCGCCGACATAATGCGGGTGCTCGTGATCGAAATAATCCTGACAGCGAAACGAATTGGCCACGCCTAAACCACTTTGCTCGCTGAAGGCCTGTAGTTGCAGACGCGTGGCATCGCTCCAGCCACTGCCACCGATCAGGATGAGCGGGCGCCTGGCTGCGCCGAGTAATTTGGCGCAACGCTCGACGTCGGCAGTCGCCGGCGCGGTCCTGACCGCTTGCCAGGCTTTGGCATCAGCGGCATTGCTTTGCTCGGCGAGCATGTCTTCGGGCAGAACCAGCACCACCGGTCCCGGGCGTCCAGCGGTGGCGACCGCGAAGGCGCGGTTGATGTATTCGGGAATGCGATCGGCGTCGTCGATTTGCGCTACCCACTTGGTCATGCCGGAAAACATGCGCCGGTAGTCGATTTCCTGGAAGGCTTCGCGGTCGAGGTCCTTGCGCGCCACCTGACCGATGAGCAGAATCATCGGTGTCGAATCCTGCATCGCCACGTGCAGGCCACCGCTGGCATTGGTTGCGCCGGGCCCACGGGTGACAAAACACAGACCGGGTTTGCCGCTGAGCTTGGCTTCGGCCTCGGCCATGTAACTGGCACCGCCTTCGTTGCGGCAAATCACCAGAGAAATTTCGCTGCGATCGTAGAGCGCATCCAGCGCGGCGAGATAGCTTTCGCCGGGAATACAGAAAATGCGCTCGACCGAATTCAGGCGCAGCGCGTCGATTAATATCTCACCGCCGCTGCGGCTATTGTTTGTGTTATTCAAGATGAACCTGTTGTGTGTACTGGCAGGTGACACGGGGAGTGTCGTTCAGGGGGCTGTAGGCCGGGTTGCTCATAGGCTCGACATGATCGTGATTGTCGCCACAGAAATCAATCTAAAAAGCAGAGGATTTTATGCCACGCATTGTCTAGAATGCCGCCCGATGCTATCCACACACGCCAAGGGATTACTGATTACCGCCTGCGGGGTACTGGTGGTTTCCCCCGATGGTTTACTCACCCGCCTGATCACTACCGACCACTGGACCATGATTTTCTGGCGCGCCTTGCTGCTCGCGTTCAGCATGTGTCTGCTGGTCAATCTGGTTCATCCGAATCGCGCCTGGCAACAATACCTTTCACTGAAAGTGCCGGGACTGCTGATGAGCCTGTGTTATTCGCTAAGCACGATTACATTTGTCTACGCGATTACGCATACCAGCGTCGCCAATACCTTAATTATATTGAGCACCACACCCCTGTTCGCGGCGATCATCGGGCATTTTTTCCTGAAAGAGAAAATTGCTGCGCGCACGCTGGTGGCGATCGCGGTGGTAACCCTGGGGCTGGCGGTGATCGCCAGTGACAGCGAGGGTCAGGGCAACCTCGTGGGTGACCTGATGGCGGTACTGGGTTCTTTCTTCCTCGCCTGCGGTTTCAGCTTTGTGCGTCGCTATCCGCGTATCTCGTCCTACTCGGCAATATCCTGTAGCGGTCTGCTGACGGCATTAATGATGTTGCCCCTGGCGGCGCCGCTGTCGGTGAGTCAGGCGGATATGGGCTACCTGA
>CAXBMV010000247.1:0-5482 GCA_963976575.1 uncultured Gammaproteobacteria bacterium
GTAACAGACCTGGAAGAAGCGGCCCGGAATCTTGGTTTTCCGTTGGTACTGAAAACCGCAGAAAGCGGCATTCTTCACAAGAGCGACAGCCGGGGCGTCTATCTCGACATAAAAACCCCGGCAGAATTGCTCGACAAATACCGCGACCTAGAGCAGCGTCTCGGCGCCAAAGCAGTCGTTTCACCAATGATCGAAGCCGGGGTGGAGGTCGCCCTGGGTACGCTAAACGACGTTCAGTTCGGCCCGGTTATCATGGTGGCTGCCGGTGGCGTGCTGGTCGAATTGCTCGAAGATCGCGCCTTTGCGCTGTGCCCGGTGGATGCGGCAGAAGCCGAAGCTATGTTGGTCTCGCTTAAACTGGACGCCGTGCTCAAGGGCATGCGCGGGCAGGCCGCTGTCAACCGCCAGGCCCTGATCGAAATCATCGTCGGTTTGTCGCAATTCGCTTTCGCCATGCGCGAGCAGATTGCCGAGATCGATATCAACCCGGTGCTGGTAAACCAGCAGCATGCGCTGGCAGTGGATGCGCTGATTATTAGCAAACCTGTGGAAGCATCTTGCTGAAACTGATTCGAGGCGAATGGCAGCTGCTTTTGTTTGGCTTTCTGATGACCTTCTGGTCTTCACCGGGGCAGACTTTCCTGATCTCGCTGTACAGCGGAGAGATCCGCGCAGAACTGCAGTTAAGCGATGGCGAATTCGCCGCGGTCTATTCACTGGCTACGCTGGTCAGCGCGATCGCCATGGTCTGGAGCGGCGCGCTGGTCGACCGCGTCGATCTGAAAAAACTGTCCATCATCATAGTGCTGGGACTGGCGATGGGTTGTGGCATGATTTCAATCAGCAGCGGTGTGATCAGCCTCTTTGTCAGCCTGTTTCTGCTGCGCCAACTGGGTCAGGGCTTGATGTTCATCGTCAGCTCCACCGCTATGGTGCGCTATCTCGATGCCGACAAGGGCAAGTCCAACGCGCTGGCGGGCATGGGCTATGCGGTGGCCGAGGCAATCATGCCGGGCATGCTGGTGGCCTCGATGCTGTGGTTGGGCTGGCGTTACAGCTGGCAGGTGACCGCTGTTCTTCTTCTCATTTTCATGATTCCGGCCATCCTCTACCTGCTGCGCGGTCACCGCCAACGCCACCGGGATTATCTTCGCCAGCTCAGCGACGACGCCGATAACCCGACGCGCCAGTTTCGCCGCCGACAGTGGACGCGGGCCGAAGTAATACGCGACAAGTGGTTTTACCTGTTCGCCCCGGGACTGATGTCGCAACCACTAATGTTTACCGGTTTTATCTTTCACCAGGTGCATCTGGTCGAATCCAAGGGTTGGCCGTTGCTCGGCTGGGCCGCCCTGTTCACCCTTTACGCGCTTGTTTCGGTAGCCACCAAACTGGTTAGCGGCATCGCCGTCGACCGCTATGGCGCGATACGCATGGTACCGCTGGTGGCACTGCCCATGGGCATAGGTCTGGTCATTCTGGCGCTGGGTAACAGCCTCTTCTGGGGGGGTGTTTTTCTCGTCCTTACCGGTATCACGGTCGGCTTCCAGTCCACCGTCACCGCGCCCTTCTGGTCGGAAATGTATGGCAACCAGCACCTAGGGGCTATCAAGTCGCTGGGCGCCTCGGCGATGGTGTTTTGCACGGCGCTGTCGCCAATCCTGTTCGGCTGGCAGATAGACATAGGCACCAGCATGGAGACCCTGGCGATGATCTCGGCGATTTACATACTACTTACGTCGGCGATGGCTTTTTACGCCTGGAAAAAACGCCCACAGCCAGCCGACGGCTATTCTGCCGGGGCAAGCTAGTCGACGATAAACAATTGACCGTTGAGGCAGCCTTCGACGGCCTTGCTATAAGCCAGCCCTACCGCCTCGTTGGAGACATGAACGTGACCGCGGAAAAAACCATCGTACTTGTCGCGTGAAACTTCCAGCACTTCCGGGCTGACCGCGTTGATGCGTATGCCGCGTGGCATGTCCACCGCTGCGCCAGTAACGAAGCCGTCGAGCGCGCCGTTCGCGGCGGCGGCACTGGATCCACCGGGTATCGGATCACGATTGAGTACGCCACTGGTCAGGGTGAAGGAACCACCGTCGTTCATATAGTCAAAACCCAGCAGCACCAGGTTTACCTGCGGCAAAACCTTGTGATTGATGCCTTTCATAAATTGTTCGCTGCTCATTTCATCGACCTTGCCGAAATGGCCGTGACCTATGGCGCAGACTACCGCATCCACCTTGCCGGTCTGTTGGTACATCGAGCGAATGCTTTCCTCGCTTTCTAAATCGACCTGGATATCACCGCTACTCTTTCCCACACGAATGATTTCATGCCTCGGAGACAGGGCTTCCACCGCACAGTTTCCTACAGCGCCACGCGCGCCAACAATTATGATTTTCAATTTTCAAGCCTCTTTAAATTATTAGTCGTTCAGACCGACAAGTCTAACCTGAATCAGGCGCGATTGCCGCCGTCCAGTACCAGCGGATAGCCGGTTATAAATGCGGCGGAATCACTGCAGGCATATAACACCATGTGCGCGACTTCTTCTGCGCTACAAACACGGTTAAGCGGTACACCTTCGGCCGATTCGCTCAAGCCTGTGTCCGCATCCAGACCGCGGTCACGAAACTCACCGCGCAGCATCGGCGTGTCTACATCGCCCGGGCAGATGGGCAGGATACGAATACCCTCGCGCGCGTAGTCCAGCGCCATCGCGCGGGTCATCTGCAGCACCGCCCCCTTGCTCGCGCAATAGGCGGTCAGGTGATAACTGCCCGAAAGAGCGGCATCCGAGGCTATATTGATGATGGTGCCGCGACTGTCGCGCAAATGCGGTATTGCCGCGCGGCAGATAAAGAACATGCCGTTGACGTTGACATTCATCGTCTGCAGCCACTGTGCGTCGCTGGTTTCTTCGGCAGTGGCGTGATAAATCACTCCGGCGCTGTTCACCACGATATCCAGCCCGCCGAGCAAAGCGACGCTTTCGCTGACTATCTCGGTACAGCGCTGGCTGTCGCTAATATCTCCACCGACAAAGGCAATACTGCCGGCGAAGTCTTTCGCGGCGCCGATAATGGCGTCCGCCCTGGCCTGGTTGCGACCACTGATGACAACCCGTGCACCTGCCTCGGCAAAGGCCAGCGCGGTGGCTTCGCCCATACCGGAAGTGCCGCCGCTGATGAGTACCCGCTTTGCTTCAAAATCAAAACTGATCGATGCGCTGGACACGACTAACCCCGGCCTTTAGGCACAGATCCGGTAATTGCCTTGAGCTCAAGAAACTCGGCCAGTCCCCATTTGCCCTTTTCACGACCATTGCCGGATTGCTTGTAGCCACCGAAAGGTGTGTCGGTACCGCCGCCTTTATAATTGATCGCCACCTGCCCGGCGCGCAGCCGTCTGGCTACCGCCTTGGCGCGTTCGGGTTCGTCTGAACTGACATAGGCGGCCAGACCAAAATCGGTGTCGTTGGCAATTTCCACCGCCTCGTCTTCATCCTCGTAACCGAGTATCGCCAGCACCGGCCCGAAAATCTCTTCGCGTGCAATCGTCATATTGTTATCGACATTGGCAAAAACAGTCGGCTTCACGTAATAGCCCTGCGGCAAATGATTCGGCCTGCCGATGCCGCCTGCGATCAACGTGGCACCTTCGTCTATACCCTTTTGAATCAATCCCTGGATCTTGTCGAACTGTGTCTTGTTGACTACCGGGCCGATGTGCTGGCCGGGTTTGGCCGGGTCATCGACGAGGATACTCTCGGCCGCAGCTCTGGCAGCTTCGATGGCGATGTCCATTTTCGAATTGGGCACCAGCATACGCGATGGCGCGTTGCAGGATTGACCACTGTTACCCATCATGTAGTGCACGCCTTCGGTCACCGCCCGGGCGATGTCGGTATCCTTGAGGATGATATTGGCAGACTTGCCGCCGAGTTCCTGGCCGACGCGCTTTACCGTATTCGCAGCAGCCTTGGCTACCGCGATACCACCACGGGTCGAACCGGTAAAAGACATCATATCAATGCCTGGATGGGCCGACATGGCTTCGCCTACCACCGGGCCAAAACCATTCACCAGATTGAACACACCTGCAGGCACACCGGCCTCGTGCAACACTTCGGCAAAAATCATTGCGTCGATCGGCGATTCCTCGCTGGGCTTTAATATCATCGTGCAACCCGCGGCAAGCGCCGGGGCTACTTTTACCACGACCTGGTTGGCGGGCCAGTTCCAGGGGGTGATCATGCCGCAGACGCCTATGGGCTCGTGGCGCAGAATCATGTCATCTTCGACGGTTTCGAACTTGAAGTTAAGCAGCGCCTTGATTGCGCTCTTGATGTGGCGTGCGCCGAGCACGGCCTGCGAACTTCTCGACATATCGATGGGCGCGCCCATTTCTTCGGAAATCGCTAGCGCTATGTCATCGAAACGGGCCTTGTAAACGATGCGGATATTCTGCAGCAGCTCCTGACGTTGTTGAACACTCCACTGCGAATAAGATTTGAATGCCTCGCGCGCGGCCGCTACCGCGCGGTCGATGTCGGCCGCGCTACCGGCGCTGATCTGGGTAAATGCCTGTTCGGTTGCCGGATTGATGACATCTATAGTAGCCGGAACCAGAGGGTCTACCCATTCACCGTTGATATAAAACTTTGTGTAATCCGACATGAAACTAATCCTTGATAACTATTTTTGAGAAAGCGGAATGTGCCGCGTGTTAAGTCCAGCTGCAAGACATTTCTGACTATTCTGGGGCTTCCATTTACGAATACAAGGCTGACAACGAAAAATTAACAGCATGCCCCGGGCTTGCCCCCTATAATCGTCGCCTTCGCATACAACTGCCAGACCTACAAAGCCTATGAGCAATCACCGTCTGTTTCCCTACCTGATGATTGTTTGTGCTGGCGTCATCTGGGGTGGCAGCTTTTCCCTGGCCATGCTGGCAACCGCCGATGGCGCGCATCCGCTGGCCATTTCCAGCTGGCAGGTTGTGCTTACCGCGATTTTCTTTTTGCTGGCCTGGGTTTTTTCCCGCTTCCGGCTATTCAACCTCGCTCACCTGCGTCACTACGCTGTACTCGCGCTGGCCGGCATTACCGCACCCAATCTTTTATATTATTACGCGGCACCACATCTGTCGGCCGGCATACTTTCAATCACCGTTTCTACGGTTCCCCTGTTCACCTATGCGATTATGTTAAGCCTGCGTTTCGAATCGCTGGTGTTAAAGCGGATAATGGGAATTGTCCTCGGCATGCTGGCAATTCTGCTACTGGTACTGCCGCAACAATCCCTGCAAAGTGACGACGCCAGTTTCTGGGTGTTACTGGTGGTGGTTTGTGCACTGCTATACGCGATAGAAAATGTTTATATCGGCAAGGGCATAGACAGTCGCATCGATATACGCGAACTACTATTTGCTTCCAACCTGCTTGCTGCCCTGTTCCAGTTTCCGCTTGCCTATG
>CAXBMV010000248.1:0-5480 GCA_963976575.1 uncultured Gammaproteobacteria bacterium
GCGCTACCAGAATGCGTTGATCAGCTGGTCCGAAGCCCGGCACGAAAATATCCAGCAGGCTTTTTGCATGGCGATGGAAATTTCATCGCGCACCCTGGATGTGAATCGTGTCGGTATCTGGTTGTATGACGAGGAGAGAACCAGTATCGACTGTCGCGCCATGTATATCGAAGGCGAGGGACATAGCAGCGGTGGAGTACTTGAACGAAATCAGTTCCCGCAATTCTTTGCCACCCTCGATAGCGGCAGACGAATCGCGGTAAGCGATGCCAATAGTGACCCCGCTACCAGCGAATTAAGCGAAACCTATCTTGCCAGAAATGATATCTGTTCCATGCTCGGTGCGCCGGTTTTTTATGATGGCAATATCATCGGTATGATTTCGCTCGAGCACACCACCCACTTGCGAAAATGGACGATCAACGAGCAGGAGTTTGCCGCCTTGATTGCCAGCGACATATCGCTGGCGCTTGAAATCGACAAGCGTAAGTTGATCGAAAAAAACCTCGAATTTCAGGCTTACCACGATTCGCTCACCGGCCTGCCAAACCGCGCATTGCTGCTCGATCGCACCGAGCAGGCAATAGTGCACGCGAAGCGCAATGGGTCGTTGCTGGCGGTGTTATTTCTCGACCTGGATAACTTCAAACAGGTCAATGACTCGCTTGGTCATTCGGTTGGCGACGAGGTTCTGGTCACCGTTTCGAGAATGCTGAAAAAATCGATTCGTGAAATGGACACAATCGCGCGCCTGGGTGGCGACGAGTTCACTATTCTGCTGAGCGATTTTAACAAGCCAGAGGAAATTTCCGAGATTATGGCAAAACTGTTTGGAGTTTTGCAGTCGCCATTACGGATCAAGGGCAACGAGTTTTTCGTCACCACCAGTATCGGCATCAGCATTTATCCGGACAATGGAAACACGCCGGAAATTCTGCTGCGAAATGCCGACACCGCGATGTACCGGGCGAAGGAAAAAGGGCGCAACGGTTTTGAGTTTTACACCGAAGATATGACCGAAGTCGCGCTTGAGAAAGTGCAAATGATCGCCAATCTGAACCGTGCCATGGAAAAGGATGAGTTCGAAGTTTATTACCAGCCCCAGTACGACATTCGACACAAGCAATTAACCGGTCTGGAAGCATTGGTACGCTGGCATCATCCAACTCTTGGTCTGATTTACCCTGAACAGTTTCTCCCGTTTGCAGAAGAGTCCGGTTTAATCGTCGCCCTGGACCGCTGGACGATGCGTCAATCGATGCAGCAATTGAAGCTATGGGAAAAACTGGGTTTCCAGCCTGGGCGGCTGTCGATGAATCTAACCATGCAACAGATCGATCAATCCGATTTTCTTCACTTTCTGGTCGGGTTGATGAGTGAAACCGATTGCGATGGTGCTTCGATAGGATTCGAGATTACCGAAGGCCAGTTGATGAAGGACCCAATACGCACTATTGAAGTACTTAGCCATATCAGCGACCTTGGCATCAAGATCGCAGTGGATGATTTCGGCACCGGTTACTCTTCGCTGGCTTACCTGAAAAAACTTCCGGTAGACACGCTGAAAATCGACAAGGAGTTTATTCGTGACCTGCCAGGAGATGCAGACGATATTTCCATCGTGAGGTCGATAATCGCACTGGCAAAAAGCATGCGCATCGATGTTCTCGCAGAGGGTGTAGAAAACGACCAACAACTGCAGTTCCTCGATGCGGAAGGCTGTGGTCTGATACAGGGATTCCTGCTCTCCAGGCCGAAGCCGGCCACTGAAATTCCCGCCTGCGCAAACTATCCGTTAAAACCGGCTCATGTCGCAACCGTGACCAAACTGAAGGTCGGGGTCAACCTCTAGGCTCCACCGGCGTTGTCTATCCTGCTTTTATCATCAAAACACTTCGCGGTAGGCGTACAGGCCGGGGTTACCACCGCTGTGCAGGAATAGCTGGTTGCTGCCGGCGGGAATCGAACCCCGTTCGCACAGGTCGATAAATCCCGCCATCGCCTTACCGGTGTAAACCGGATCCAGCAACAGTCCCTCCAACTGCGCGCAGCGCTTCACCGCGTCGATCATCGCCGGCGTTGCGATGCCATAACCCGCACCGAAGTAATTGCCATTGGTGACTACCCTGGCTTGCGCCATCCCGGCGTCGAGCTCTAACGCCGCCAACACTTGCAACAATAGCTTATGCACCAGATCACGCTGCACCTCGGTGCTGCGGCTGACGCTGATACCCAGCACCGGGATATCCACGTCGGCGACAATCAAACCCGCCAGTAGTCCGGCCTGAGTACCCGCGCTGCCGCTAGCGAGCACGATCTGGTCGATATGCAGACTGCGTTCGCGCAGCTGTTGCACCAGTTCCAGTGCGCAGCGGACATAACCGAAACTGCCGGTCGCGTTAGAACCCCCGAGCGGAATCAGATAAGGCTTTCTTCCTTCGGCGCTTAGCTTTTCGAGCAAACTGGCGGCATGAACATTGCCATCTTCACCGGCTTCGATACGATGTATGCGCGCACCGAGCAGGCTGTCCAGTAACAGGTTGCCATTGCTGTAGTAATCCACTTCCGGTGTGCCGGCCACCTCTTCCAGTATCAACTCGCAGGCAAATCCAAATTTGGCTGCAGCAGCCGCGGTCTGGCGGGCATGATTGGATTGCAGACCACCAACCGTAACCAGGGTATCAGCGCCTGATCGTTGCGCGTCGGCGATCAGATATTCGAGCTTGCGTGTCTTGTTACCACCGCCGGCGAGGCCAGTGCAATCATCACGCTTGATATACAGCTGGCAGCCCAGCGCCTGCGATAATCGAGGCGCCAACTCCAATGGCGTTGGCGCATGGGTGATTTCAATACGGGGGATTTCTTCGAAATTCTTCATCTTCTATGGATAGCAGGCATGTTCAGTAACCGGTAGTTTTCAGAGCGGCTTTTTCCTGCTGCTCTTCGATGGCCAGCTGAATCAGGCGATCGATCAGCTCGGTGTAGGAAAGACCCGAAGCCTGCCACAGCTTGGGGTACATGCTAATCGAAGTGAAGCCGGGGATGGTGTTGATTTCATTCACGTAAATCTCGCCAGCTGCCGTGAGGAACATGTCAACCCGCGCCATACCCCGTGCCTCAAGCGCCTTGAAGGCAGCAATAGAAACCTGCTGCACCCTGGCCATGGTTTCCTCGTCGAGATTTGCGGGAATCTTCAGCTTTGCCGCATCCTCATCGATGTATTTTTTTTCATAGGAATAAAATCCGTCATCGGTTTCAATTTCCCCGACTATCGATGCGCGTGGATCATTGTTGCCGAGCACTGCGCATTCGATCTCGCGGCCGACAATGGCTTCCTCGATCAACACTTTGCTATCGTATTGCAGCGCATAGTCGAGCGCTGCCATCAGGGCCGCAGCCTTGTCGACTTTAACAACGCCTACCGACGAGCCCATATTGGCCGGCTTGACGAAAACCGGATAGCCCAACAGCTGCGCAACCTCTGCCGGCAAATCCTGCGACAGGCTGTTGCGGCGTATGCACAGGTGGCGTGCCACCTCAATTCCGGCGTCGCGTAACAGGCGCTTGCACACATCCTTGTCCATACCGATGGCCGAACCGAGGATATCGCTACCGACGCAGGCCACGTTGGCCAGTTTGGCCAGGCCCTGCACCGAGCCATCCTCGCCATAAGGACCGTGCAATACCGGAAAAATCACATCCACCGAAGTGCTCCCGCCCGGATTGTGCAGATCGACCAACACGCCGGCCTGATCGCCCGACACCAGCGACACCGCTTTACTGCCCTGATTCAATGCGATCAGGCGCGGGTTGTCGGCCTGCAACAAGGGCATGGATTCGTCATTGAGAAACCAGGCACCCTGCCGGTCTATGCCGATCAGCACGGCTTCATACTTGTCGCGATCAATCGCGGCGATAAGGTTGCGCGCGGATTGCAGCGAAACTTCGTGTTCCGCCGAACGGCCGCCGAACAAAATGGCTATTCTTTTTTTCGTTTGCATCTTGGTAATAGTTACTTAATCAATCAGGGTGACAGGCAGTTTTCGCGATTCAGCCAATGCACTTCGCTATTGATCATGCCATCGGGCAGGAGATCAAGGATACGAAATCCCTGCAAACTTCCATCGAGGCTGTGACAAGCCCAGAAATCATCATGGTCAACGGATTCCCCGGCCTGCGCGTGCGTCGCCTTGGCGAAGGTAGATGGTGTCGTGAACTGCGTATGCCCGCCTGCGTCGATTTCGCAAGCATTGTGCGTGTGTCCCGCGATTACCCCTTTGATATTCGAGTGCCTGTTGAGTAGCTCGGTAAATTCCTTTGCATTCTCAAGCTGGCATCCGAAGGACGGGCATACTTTTGATGGCGTGTGATGTAGCGTTACAAGTATCGGGTAATCAGGCAGGGCGTTGATATTTTTTTCCAACTCGATCAATTCGTCCGGCCCTATATAGCCATGTGAATAACCTTCCAGCTGTGAGTTTACAAACACAAATCCCCAGCCTTGCATTGTCATCGTATTCGTACAGTGAAATCCATCGCTGGCCAATACCGAGCGCATTACAGAAATATCGTCATGATTTCCTGGTAGTACATACACCGGAATGCCAAGGGTTTCGAGCAGCGCGCGAAGCCTGATATAGGTTGCTTCGGCGCCATCTTCGGCCAGATCACCGGTTGCGATAACAACGTCTGGTTTGTCGGCAAGTCGCTTGATTACATCGACAATTTTTTGCAGTGATTGCGCAGTATCAACCCCGTATAGCTCGGAACCAGTCTTTGCCGTGAGGTGTATATCCGTTAACTGTGCAACTCTGAGTGTCATGTTTTAAAACTCATGTTTATTACCAATTGAGCTTACTGAATCGAGCAGACCGGGCGAGTGTCGCGAGTCATGTAACTGTTGTTCCCGCCCGACCTATCCTCATTATTCAGGAATGATTTATTTACCCGGCGATATCCAGCTGCTGAATGTAAGGCAAAACAACCGACAGACTATGCGCCACGCTGGATTCCTTCTCGCCAACCGGGGCGACATAGTGGATTGCGGATTCGGCAGAGGCTTGCCCGGCCATACGCGCGATTATCCAGGTGGCCAGGTACTGCGAGGACATACAACCACCTGCGGTTGCAATATTGTCTTTTGCGACGAATGGCTGGTTCAGCACCTCGATGCCCGCCTCGACTACCCAGGGCTTGGTGGTCAAGTCAGTACAGGCTGGCAAGCCGTTTAAAAGGCCCAGGGTAGCCAGCAGTAAAGTGCCGGAGCATTGCGCACAGATCAATTGCCTGGCCGGATCCAGCTTCAATCTATCCAGTATGCTTCTGTCTTTGGCGATATCACGCGTGTATATGCCACTACCAAACAGCACAACATCCGCGCTGTTGGCGAATTCCAGGGGCTGTTGCGCCTCGATCTTGACGCCATTCATCGAGGTGACCGTTGCGGATGGGCAAGTGATTTGTATATTCCAGCCGGCAGA
>CAXBMV010000249.1:0-5460 GCA_963976575.1 uncultured Gammaproteobacteria bacterium
CTGCCGATAGGCCCGCTGGATGGACATTACATCCTGCCCTATTTCCTGCCGCGTTCGATGGCGCTGAATTACATGCGCATCAATCAGCGCTTCGGCACCTATGCACTGCTGCTTCTGATCGGATTGAATTTCGCCGGGCTGCCAATCGTCGAGAGCATTATGAAGGTCGGTAACAGCATGCTGGGCTTCGTCACCTTCCTGTGAAGCGCTAGTGAAATGCCCTCGGCTTGACCAGCTGCAATTCGGTCTGCGCCATCGGCGTGGCCTCATCCTGTCGGCGTAAAGCCAACAGGCTGGCAGTCTTCTCCATGGCGAAGACGCGCTTCACCAGTATCGAATGCGATTCATTAACACGCTGTAACTTGCCGACCACGCAGAGAAAAGCCTGCTGGTCGACCTGGCGGTAAAAGCGCGTATATACCTGCGGGGTGAAAGCGAGGTTGAAGAAACCGCTTTCGTCTTCCAGGGTGACGAAAACCATACCCTTCGCCGAGCCCGGCGATTGCTTCACCAGCACCATGCCGAAGGCGAACACATCACAATCGGCGCGCAACTCGATCAGGGTTTTGGCCGGGGCAAACTTTTCCCTGGCTACCCGGTATGGCCATTGCTCCTGCTTGATCACTTCTACCGGATGCCGGCCAAGGCTGGTCTTGAATGCCTTGAAATCTTTCTGAATGCTTTCCAGCGACGCCTCATCGCGCCATTGCAGCGGCACCTCCTGGTCGTCCAGCATCGGTTTGAAGGCTGCCGCCTCGGCCTTCCACAGTGCCTGCGAGCGGCTCAGACCCAGACCATCGAATAGATCGCAGGCGGCCAGCCGGGTGATTTCGTCTCTATCCAGTCCGGCGTTTTGCACCAGCTGCTCAAAGCTGTCCCAGTGCTTGCCGCGCTGGCCGAGGATTTTTGCAAAACTGTTTTTGCCAAGCCCGCTCACCAGGCGAAAACCGAGTCGTATCGCGTAAGCCTGTTCGGGCGACTCTCTTTCCAGGCTGTGATCCCAATCGGATAGTTCCAGCGAGATCGGCAACAGCTTGATGCCCTCGCGCCTGGCGGCCTGCAGCAAGGCATGCTCTGAGTAAAAACCCATCGGCTGCGAATTCAGCACGGAGATATAAAAGGCCGCCGCGTAATGGCATTTCAAATAACAGGAGGCATAGGCGATCAGCGAAAAGGACACCGCGTGCGACTCGGGAAAACCATACTCGGCAAAACCCCTCATCTGGCCGAGTATCTGCTCGGCAAATTCGGGCTTGATGCCATTCTCCTGCATGCCTTTTTCCAGTTTCTGCAACAACGGAAACAAGTCGCGGTCGAAATCCTTCACCCCCCAGGCACCGATATTCTTGCGCAGCTCGTTGGCCTCGCCGCCACTGAAGTTACCCACCGCGATGGCGATGCGCATCGCCTGCTCCTGGAAGATGGCAATCCCCAGTGTACGTTCGAGTATCGGGCGCAGGCGCTCGTCCGGGTAGGTCACCGCTTCCAGACCTTCGCGCCTGGCGAGATAAGGGTGGATTACCTTTCCCTGTATCGGGCCGGGGCGGATGATCGCCACCTCTATCACCAGATCATAAAAACAGGCGGGTTTCAGTCGCGGCAGCATCGACATTTGCGCGCGCGATTCGATCTGAAAAGTACCCACCGTATCCGCCTTCTGGATCATCGCGTAAGTCGGCTTGTCATCATCCGGAACCGTATCGAGGCGAATCCTGCGCCCGTAATAATGCTCGACATAATCGAAGCACTTGCGCATCGCCGAGAGCATGCCGAGGCTGAGCAAATCGATCTTGAAGAAACCCAGCGCTTCGATGTCTTCCTTGCACCACTGTATGACGCTGCGGCCCGGCATGGTCGCCGGTTCCTGCGGCAGCAAATGGTTCAGCGGCTTGTCGGCGAGCATGAAGCCCCCCGAATGTATGCCGAGGTGGCGCGGAAAACCGTGCAGCTTTTCGCTGAGCTGCATCCACAGCGACCAGCTCAGCTTTGCCTTGTGCGGGTGTGCCTGTTCGTAATCCGTTTTCAATGCCATGACGATATTTTCGGTACCGCTACCCCGGTAATAGCGGCTGGAAGCAATCTTCGACATTTGCTTCAGCAGCGCATCGTCGGCACCCAGCGCCTTACCCACCGCGCGCAAGGCACCCTTACCGCGGAAGGTAATCACGTTGGCCACCATCGCCGCGCGTTCGCGCCCGTAATGCGCGTAGATATACTGGATCACTTCCTCGCGCCGCTCGTGTTCGAAATCGACGTCTATATCCGGCGGGTCGCCGCGCTCCATGCTGACGAAGCGCTCGAACAGCAGGTCGAAGTGATCCGGATTCACCGAGGTGATACCGAGCATGTAACAAACGCTGGAATTGGCCGCCGAGCCGCGCCCCTGGCAGAGTATGCCCTGCTGCCGCGCCCAGCTGACGATATCCCAGACGGTGAGAAAATAATCGGCAAAATTCAATTGCCTGATCAAACGCAGTTCGTGTTCGATTTGATCCAGTAGTTTCTGCTTCGTCTGCTTGCCGAACCTTTCCTCTACCCCGCCTACGACCAGCTCCCTCAGATAAGAGTTGGCATCGTGGTTTTCAGGAATCATTTCCTTGGGGTACTGATAACCGAGTTGATCGAGATCGAAGTCGCAGGCAGCGTTCAGTTCGCGCGATAATCCGAGCGCCTGCTGATAACCGGGTATGGGTGAAAACAAGCGGTATAACTCGGCCTGACGATGCAGACAACGCTCGGCATTGGGGAAAAAATGTTCGCGGCATTCGTCGAAAACACGGTTGCTGCGTATCGCCTGCAGCAAATCGCTGACGCATTTCTGGCTGCGCTGATGAAAGAACACGTCCTGGCTGAGCAGGTATTCCAGCTGATGTTGTTTCGCCAGTTGCAACACCGGCTTGATCCAGCGGTCCTCGGCCGGGTGCAGGTGACGGCTGATGGCGAGATAGTAACGCCCTTCGAATAACTGTTTTAATTCGGCGCAGGCCGGGCCGGTTTCACGGCTGCGCAGGCTGCCGCGCATCGGCTGTATCGCCAGCAGGCCATCGACGCAGCTGCCGAGCAAATAGGGCAGCGGCAGGGTGGCATAATCCTTGCCCTCGCGGTGCGCGTAGCTGAGCAGGCGATTGAGGTTGTAATAGCCTGCCTGATTTTGCGCCACCAGCACCAGCGTATCCTGCAGCAGCAGCGGTAGATCGTGGTCGCGCTGAAAATGAATTTCCGCGCCGTAGTTCAATTTCAGGCCGCGCTGTTGCTGCTGTTTTTTCAGGTAGTCCAGTTCGCGGTAGCAACGCGCCAGGCCGTAGACGCCGTCGAAATCATTGATACACAGGGAGCCATAATCGAGCTGGTTGGCACGCGTGACCAGATCGACCGGGTGCGAAGCCCCCTGCAAAAAACTGAAGTTGGTCTTGCACAGCCATTCGTTGAAATGGGCGAATTGGGAATCGGCTGTTGGCATCTTTCAAACATTCAACCCCAGGCACTATTCATCAAGCTGGCTTCTTCATGAAGACAAGTGATCCGGCGTAGCGGAAGAACAGCGCGCAGAACCGCAGTGTATGGGCCTATACATGAGGATTCGAGCACTGCCCTGACGCAGTAATCGCGCAAAATACGGCTTAAGAAACACTTCTTAACAGTATTCACCTTGTTTGAACCACTCACCGTTTTGCGTGCGAAAAACCCAGCTGGCACGGCCCTGCCCGTCTTTCAGAATGAAATAATCACGCAACGACTGGGCGGCGTCATCGGTCTGCCACCACTGCCGCGAACTGCGTTCAAGAAATTGTTTGTGCAGGCCGCTGGGTGGCGCAATCGGTTGCGCATCGGGGTAATAAAACAGGGGCTTTTCCAGCGAGGCGCTGGACCACTGCGTGTCATCCAGCAACAGGCTGTTATGCGCGCCTATGGCCACTGCTTTGAATGAGTCTTCCACGTAAAAACTGGTGTCGCACTGGTAACTCTCGAAGGCGACAGGCAGCTTGTTTTGCAGGCTCATGATTTTGCCGTAATCGATTTGCTCGAATTCCGCGGCGAATAAATCCCATAGCAAGGGCGACAGCTGTATGCGTTCGCAAACCTCGATGCGCCAGCCGATGAAGGGCATGGATTCGGGCAGGTCCAGGTCGTGTTCGCGTGCCTGCAGTTTCGCCACCAGATCGTCGTAGATATAACGCGCCTGATAAATCAGGGTGTCGAATTCGGGCATGTCGCGGTGCAGCGAATAGGGATGACGAAAGGATAATTCGACATAGATAGTGTCATCGTTGAACAGCTTGATCTGCCACAGCATGCGATTGATGTGCTGGCAGTCGTCGCGATAAAACTGATCGCAGAGACGCATCAAGTCTTCGCGCAGCAAGACTTCGATATAAGCCCACTGGTTCACCGGGTAATCCAGATCACGGCTCACGCCGGGCTGTTCGCCCGGGCTGTGTGCTATCCAGGGGAACAGCTCGAGGTCGGCAGGCCTGCCCAGGCTCCAGCTCCAGATGCGCCCCATCCACTGACCGAAGCGACGCGTAATCGCATTCGCATCGGCCTGCTTCATTTGCGCCGGGTTGGCCACACCGATGCGCTCGATGAAACGGCGGAACTGCGCCTGCTTGCTGCGAAATGCCGGCTCGTTAAAACCCTTCGCATTCATCGCCAGCAAGTGTTCGGCGAGACCCTGTTGCAGGAAAAACCAGCTGTCCCAGTCCAGCGTGCGGTAAATATTCTGATTCAGCGGGCTGTGTAAAAAGAAGATTCCCCGCGCCAGGTGGCGTTGTTGATATTGCAGGTATAACAGGCATTGCCAGGGATGGTTGGCGAACACCGCCAGAAATGACTCGCCGAAATGGTGCGTCAGTATCGGCTCAAATAATTGCTCCAGCGAACAGCGCAGTTTTTTTTTCTGGTTGAGCCAGAACTGGCGGCAATCGTCGAGGCGGCAAAGCAGGATATCCGCACTCCAGCGCATCACCCGCGGCGACAACACAAAAGGACTGTCGCATTGCCGGCTGAAGATGGCCACATAGCCGGGGAATTCATCCTCACCGCGCAGAGCGGCCAGATCGATGACGCGCGCCGGGCCCTGCAGGCTAGTGGTAAGCGGCATGGTCTTCGGCGACCTCGGCGTAAGGGATAATATGCTTGCCGCTGGCATGCCCCTTGATCACCTGCAGCGCAAACGAGCGCCGCGCATTCTGCCAGGTATTGATGCGCAGGCTGGCGTAAGGGTTGCCGCGTTTCTCGGTGAGAAAGAAATGGCGGATCAGGAAAACAATCTGCCCCTGCTTGCGCGCCTGCTGGCTGACGAAGGCCATGTCGCCGTTGGAGAATTTTTGCGGCGCGTCGATGATGATGCGCTTGAAGGTATCTTCGAGAAAAATCGGGCGCAGTTCGCGCACCGGGTTTCCCGAGCAAATGAAAAACAGGCGTTGCAGGTCGACGCCGTGGCTGATCCAGCTGGAGGCG
>CAXBMV010000250.1:0-5450 GCA_963976575.1 uncultured Gammaproteobacteria bacterium
CAGCCAATCCGGGCAATGATATGCTTCAGCCTACTTGTTTGACAGGTCGTTAGTATGGATCTCTCCGCTCTACTCACACCATCACTGCTTCTCGATAGAGAAAAATTCATTGCCAATATCGCTCGTATGCAGGCCCGTGCCAATCATCTGGGTGTGACTTTACGCCCGCATTTAAAAACCTTGAAAGCAGCGAAGGCAGCCGAAGCGTTGATAGCTGCGGGTGCTTGCGGAATTACCGTTTCGACTTTAAAAGAGGCCGCCTACTTTGTTGACCACGGGTTTAAAGACATTACCTACGCGGTTGGACTGGTTCCGGCCAAATTGCCCGAGGTTACAGAATTGATGGCGCGCGGGGCTGATTTAAAAATTATGACTGATAGCGTGGATGTGGCTCGGATTATCGCTGCACAGGCTGATCAAAATGGGGTCGGTTATCAATTATTGATAGAGATTGATAGCGGTGACAACCGGGGTGGATTGCAGGCTGAAAGCGAAGAATTGTTGCAGATAGCCGAAATAATCAAATCTTCTGCCATTCGCCTGGAAGGGGTCCTAACCCATGCTGGTCATGCTTATGATGTAAATACGCCAGCAGCGATTACGGCAATCGCACAACAGGAACGCGACACCATTGTTCGTGCTGCGACGCGACTTCGCACGGCGGGTTACCCGGTCAATACCGTTAGTCTGGGGTCAACCCCAACCGCACTCTATGCCGAAAATCTGTCGGGTGTCACCGAGTTACGCGCGGGTGTTTATACCGTCTTCGATATGGACCAACAATCGCGCGGTGTCTGTGAAACCGACGATATTGCACTCAGCGTTTTAACCAGCGTGATTGGCCATAATAAGGCCGCGGGTAAAATTTTACTCGATGCTGGTGGGCTCGCGCTTTCCAAAGACAGGGGGGCTGATAAATTTCGCCCTGAAGTGGGTTATGGCCAGCTTTGTATTCTTCATGGCAGCATTATTCCCGAGCTTTATGTAACGTCAGTTAGCCAGGAGCATGGCCACGTTGCCGTTAGAGATGACAGGGATTTTGCAAAATTTCCGATTGGCTCGCAATTGCGCGTATTGCCGGTTCACGCCTGTATGACCGCCGCAGCCTACGATTACTTCAATGTGATAGAAGCCGGTTTTGTCTCGGGACAATGGCAGCGCGTAAACGGCTGGTAAAACGAGAATCTAAATCCTATCCAATAAAGAACTGGCCGTAAAACGTGGCCTGTCCCCTTTTTATGTCGCCTTGCTGTTAATTCGTCGTTGCTAACGTACACTGCCCTGCCAGCAATCAAACTGATGTACCCCATGGCCATTAAGCCGACGATTTATAAATTCAAATTAGAGCTTTCGGATACCGACCGCAACTATTACGACAGCCTAAATCTGACGCTGGCCCTGCATCCATCCGAAACCCTGCAACGCATGATGGTGCGGGTGCTGGCCTATTGCATTAATGCCGAACCGACGCTGCAATTTACCAGGGGACTGAGCGATTCCGACGAACCAGCGATCTGGTCGCATAGCCTCGACGGGCAACTCCTACACTGGATAGACGTTGGCGAGCCCTCCAGCAGCCGTATTAAAAAGGCCACACGCCAGTCGGTAAACACCAGCATTTATAGTTTCAATTCCAGGTCAGAAACCTGGTGGGATCAGCAACGCACAGCCTGCGAAAAATTAAAGTTGTCTGTTTTTCGCTTCTCACCAGATCAGATAGAGGCACTGGCGCAGCTCTGCCAGCGCACAATGAACCTGGCGGTTATGATCTCCGATCAGTCCGCTTATATCGCCACTGAATTGGGAGAGTGCGAGGTTAGCTGGACTACTTTGCAGAGAACAGACTAAACACCTTCGCGTTTTTCTCCGTTCCTGGCCTTCCAGAGACTTGATAGGGCGATTGCGGGGTATGCCGGCAGCCCAGGAGCGGCTGCCGGTGCTGCGCGAAACGACGCGGGGCGTTGTCCCGGAAGCTGCGGGGCAGCTATCCGGGATCTCCCAACACCATCGCGTTATTCGTCTGGAGATCCCGGACAACGCCTGTGGCGTTTCCGGGATGACGTTCACTTATTTTGGATTCGTGTAAATCGGGCGGAGAGCGAGGGATTGCGCGGCGCATCCTTGCGCCGCGTCCTGCGGACTCGCTGCGCTTACCCACAGGGACGTGGGGTATACCGGCAGCGCAGGAGCGGCTGCCGGTGCTGTGCAAAACGACGCTACGCGTCGTCCCGGAAGCTGCGCAGCGGCTATCCGGGATCTCCAGAGGGATGACGTAGTGGTAGGGTCGCCTGCCGGTGTGGCTCCGCCACTAAACAAGGGGGCCGTAGGTATACCGACTGGTATTTTGCTCGGGATTGCGCGGCGCATCCCTGCGCCGCGTCCTGCGGACTCGCTGCGCTTACCCACAGGGATGTGGGGTATGCCGGCAGCGCAGGAGCGGCTGCCGGTGCTGCGCCAGTTCGCTCCTGGCGAACTGGTCGAACGGGGTTCTCATCAAACCTCGCTCTCCGCCATAAAAAAAGCCCCGCAGTGCGGGGCTTTTCATATGGCGGAGAGCGAGGGATTCGAACCCCCGGAATGCCATTGTTTTATAAGGATTTTATAGCCGATCATGTCTTAATAGCGTCTATTTCAATCAATTCTGATGTGTTACAAGATGCCCTTACTACGTATACAGAGTGCCTCCTCAAGGACATCGCCCTCCTCCTGCCCCCCGAAGTATGCATCAACTAGCAAGTACGGTTACCTTCATGAATTCGCGTGTGTATTTAGGAACCTTGTTTGAGGTCAGCGATGGCGAGGCATTCGAAATCGTACAGCCTCTTTTTACCAAATATTTTAATCGCCCTCTCCCAGTTGCTCTTTGGCTCGCACAAAACAAAGTATATGGCGATTAAGTATAAGAAGAATAAACACCCTATTTCCACTATTCCATCAAAAATAAGAGCAGGAATACGCGTGGCCATCCAGCCCTGGGGCATTCGAAATCTGACTGATTTCCCTCGATACCCCCAATATCGCCTAAAGCGCCTACTGTTGGTGCTCATTCCCGCCGGTCAATCCTGCCAAAACCAGCCACCAGGCATGCCGACTACCTGCCACTACTTTTACTCGCAGCAATTTGGTGAGTAGACTGGGTTAAACTGATCTCGTCGGTTATCCGAACAAACTCTTTTGGGGCGGTGCCCTGCTCTCGGGTAATAGGTTGTATTCTTTTGATTCAGCTTTTCTCTGAAGGTGTGCAAGTATCAGCTTGATCACCACAGGGTCCTCGATACTTGCAATTATCTTGACGGCACCACCGCATGCGTCACAGGTCGATACATCGATATTGAATACTCGCTTGAGGCGTTGTGCCCAGGTCATCGAGGCATGCTGCTCCACAGGCGATCGCTCTTCGCCGTTTATCTGGCGTTTGGCGCTCTTACCTCGTTTCGACGGCGTCACCAGGGCTCGGTGCTTGCTGTTTGGCGCGAACACGCCATGGAAGCGTGTCAGATTGGCTCTCGGCCTGGGCACCAGGGCAGCAAGTCGAGCCATGAAATCCAATGGCTCGAAGATAACGTGGGTAGTGACATCTCGATAAGGTGTCTTCAGCTGATAGCGAATGTTGCCGTTTGGCGTTAACGAAAGCCGCTTTTCCGAAACCGCCGGCCGACTGATGTAACGGCATAGACGTTCCAGTTTCTTGCGCTCATCAGACCTGGCCGCCACGCCCGCATGCAGGGAGAAACCGGATATTTTGCCTGCTGTATCAGCATAATCATCGGGTTCACAGGTCGGCAGTGTCTGCAGGGTGAACACTTTGCGCCCTATCTGGGGGCCCACCGCGATGCGATAGGTGATCGAATGGCCCAGTAACTGATTCATCGGATCTTCGGAGACAGCATCCGTGGTCAGGTAACTGTTCTCAGCATCCCGCTCCAGTAGGCCCTGGCGCTCAAGATATCGCCCTATTCGTCGGGCGATAGTCTGCGTTAGTTGAGTTAGCTCCTGGGTGGTCGGTGAACTGACCCAGCGAAATCGGGCTGACCCATCGAGACGGTCGACATACACCCCATCCAGAAACAGCATGTAATGATGGTTAAATTTAGTTCAGAACCTAAAGGTGAAATTATGAAAACGAAACATTCAAGCACAGATGGAAATAAGAAACAGGGTCACTCCCATACCAAACATATGTGGATGATGGCCATCTGTTGTGGCCTTCCCATCATAGGCTTTCTTGTGATTGGGGTAATTGGCATTAGCATGCCATCACTGCAAACCCTGCTTCTTATCATTTGCCCCATCGGGATGATCGGCATGATGTATATCATGCATCGTGATGGGCAAGCCAAGGATAGTGCTTGTTGTGACTCTAAAAAACCCGCCGAGGGATCAGGGGTTGAGAGTGCACAGCAAGTGATAGAGGATTCGCAACAAGCGGGGTCGAAACCTAAAAAACCAGGCTCCCTGGAGGCTTAGCGATGGAACTGACTGTGCCCAATCATTGAAATTGATTAAGCACAATCATAGCTGCCACGATAAAAGGCTGCCGAAACATTTTTAATTTCAGTAACGGAGGAACAAGCAATGAAAAAACAAATATTTGAAAAAACCTTCAAGGATCCTGTTTGTGGGATGGAAGTTTGCCGGACAACAGCAGTAGTAGAATGGGAGCACGAAGGTAAGACTTACTATTTTTGTGCCCGGATTTGTAAAGAAGCATTCGAAGCGAACCCTGAAAAATATATGTCTCAACATCGACAGCATGGCGTTAATTCAAAGTAACTGGTAAGCCAGGTTGAAGAATACTATCGATGAATTCTCATCCTGTGATTGTACTTTCCGACAGTATCGAAGGTTGCACTGAAAGAGTTCACTGCAACCATCGAACAGACAAGAGTTTCTAAGGTGTTATCCCTACGCTTTAAATTAAGAGTTAGGGAACGAGTAACCTGGCCTTGTGCTGTGTGTTGGACATAGCTATATGCTGAATAAATGGAGCTTTTCAAATTTAAAGCTCTTCAATTTCGGGAGAATATTATGACCGCGATAAATATAGAAAAGAGAAGGTTTCTTGGTGCCGCGACCACATTCGTAGGCGCAGTAGGCGTGATTGGCGCTTCGGTTCCTTTCGTATTGTCCTGGCAACCCAGTGCCAGAGCGAAAATGGCTGGCGGTCCTGTCGAAGCGGGAATCAGGAATTTGGAGCCGGGTAGAATGATTACCGTCAAGTGGCGCGGAAAGCCGGTCTGGATTCTCAGGCGTACTGAGCAAAACCTTAAAAATTTAGAGCAATCAACCCACCTGAAAAATTTGAGGGATCCGGATTCATTGGTCGATAACCAACCGGGTTATGCCAAAAATCAGTTCCGGAGTTTACGTGAAGACATTTTCGTGGCAGTCGGAATATGCACCCATCTCGGTTGTGTTCCAACCTATCTCTTAAGTGGGATGAGCACGGG
>CAXBMV010000251.1:0-5434 GCA_963976575.1 uncultured Gammaproteobacteria bacterium
CCCTGCACCCGGTCCCAGAACTCGATGCGATCATTGGTACGCGGGAAGGGTTCGTCGGGTGCCGCAACACCGAGAAAATCACACAGTGGCCCCCAACCTTGTTTGACCTCGAATAGCAGTAATTGCTGCGCCGGAATAACCGCCTTCACTGCCGTTATGTGCGCCTCGAAAGCTGCGATCAGGGCAGGCCGGTCGAGACCGAGCGGAAAGCCCGTTTTGGCGATTACGCCGATGGCCATTTTCAGCCAGTCCTGCATTTCCGGTGGTGCCTGGTCGCTGGCGGTGATCAATGCATAAATCGTTTCACCGAAGCTGTCCGCCCAGGATTCCGCACTGCGATGCGTCAACACGAACTTTGCATTCGGGTAGGCATCGATCAATTCGCGAAAGAATCCCGCGGTAGGCCAGTCGACCGCACTTTCATAACCTGCGTAAATGGCTTGCCAGTCGGGAGCGCTGTGCAACGCGGCCGACCACAGCGGAACCTGCGTGGGCATGTTGTGAATCACTTCTTCCATGTGATGACAAGGCCCCATACCGAGCTGATTGAGTGCCAACTTTAGCGAATAGGTTCCAGTACGACCTACACCCGTTCCAATAACCTTCATAATTCCCACCCCTCTTGTTTAGATTTTTTATGGCGCCTAGATTATCTAATTTATTATTTTCTGTCAGCTTGAATTACGTCTTCGATTCCGGTTCCCAGGACAGCGTGATACTCGTTACCGAGCAGAATGATGGCCATATACACGAGGGTAATGTGCGTGCAGTATGCTAGAATTTTTGCCCGACTTTGACCTCATCAAACGTGAACAATAATTTTCAACTGAATCGAAAATTAGCGGTTATTCTCCATGCGGACGTGGTTGGCTCGACGTCGCTGGTGCAAAAGAATGAGACTATTGCCCACCAGCGTATTCAGGAAAGCTTTCACCTGCTTTCCGAGACTATTTCTGCCTACGGTGGTTTTACTCGCGAAATACGCGGTGATGCACTGGTTGCCGAATTCGATAGAGCATCGGACTCGGTGGCTTGCGCGCTCGCGTTTCAGTCGATGAATATTGAATCGGAATCGACACGCAAAGATGACATCCGCCCGCTACTGCGCATTGGTCTGAGCCTCGGCGAAGTGATTATTGCCGATAACACGGTAACGGGGGCCGGTGTGGTATTGGCTCAACGACTTGAACAACTGGCCGCCCCGGGTGGCGTAGTCGTGCAGGGGTCGGTTGCCGAGACTGTTCCGTCGCGGATGCCGTTTGATTTTGACAGCCTCGGAGAGCAGATGCTGAAGGGTTTCGATAGCCCGGTCAGGGCATTCGCGGCCAGCTTGCGACCGGGGCAGGACCTACCTGCGCCGGACAGGGTGGCGAAGACACAGACTAGCGCAACACGAGGTCCCAACTTGCCCGACAAGCCGTCCATCGCAGTGCTGCCTTTTGCCAACATGAGCAACGATGTCGACCAGGATTACTTTGCCGACGGCATAGCCGAAGACATTATCACCGCCTTGTCGCATATGAAGCAGTGGTTCGTGGTGGCGCGAAATTCCAGCTTTGCTTACAAAGGGCGTCATGTCGATATTCGCGAGATCGGGAGGGAACTAGGAGTTCGCTATCTGCTGGAAGGCAGTGTTCGCAAAGGACGTAATCGCCTGCGAATTACCGGTCAGTTGATCGAAGCTGAAACCGGGTCCCACCTTTGGGCGGACCGTTACGACGGCGATCTCGAGGATGTGTTTGCGCTGCAGGACAGAATCACCGAAAGCGTCGTGGGAGCGATAGAGCCCTCGCTACGCCTTGCCGAGATTGCGCGCTCGAAGCGCAAACCACCCGCGGATATCGGCGCATACGATCTTTTACTCCAATCTCTGCCTCTTTTGTATGCGATTAGGCCGGACCCGAATCTACAGGCTTTAAGCCTGCTGCATGAAGCGATCGAACTCGACCCGAACTATGCCCCGGCGTTGGCTTATCTGGCATGGGGGTACGAAGAACGCGTCACCCGGGCCTGGGGCAATTATGGTAGTGACGATGCCGCAACGGCAGTCGCACTGGCCCTTCGAGCAATCGATGCCGATAGGGACGACGCCGTTGTGCTGGTGCTCGCAGGCTTCGTGCTGGTAATGATTGCACGAGATTATCAGCGAGGCCTCGATGCCATCAATCGTGCGCGCGAACTGAATCCCAATATAGCTTTTGTTTCCTTTCTGGTAGGCGCCGCTTTGAATATATGTGGCCAACCGGTCGAAGGCCTCGTATGCATCGAGCAGGCGATCAGGGTGAGCCCGGGAGACCCCGGTGCCTTTTTTTTCTATACCGCCGCGGCGATGTCGCATCTCCTGTGCGGGCGACCGCAAGAGGCCTGTGATCTGGCGAAAAAATCAGCGCGCATGTACCCGGAGTGGGACACTACCTACCGGGTTCTGGCGCCTGCGCTGGTTCAACTGGACCGTCTCGAGGAGGCCCGCGACGCGGTTACAAAGCTCCTCGAGCTATCGCCGTCCGTTACTGTGTCCCGGCTAGCTAAACTCTGGCCGATACGCGACAAGAACAGTCTCAACAAGATACTCAAGGGACTGCGTGCTGCCGGTTTGCCAGAGTAGGCTGCTGAATTCGAGAGCCATAATTATGAGAGCGGGGTATACTTCAAACGCTGATACTGCTTAAAAGGAGAGGAAAGTGACAAATAGTCTACTACTGGCTGATCTGAAACGTGCCCTCGATCTGTTGAGCCAGGTGGACGAAAGCAGGCTCGACTTTGCCCCCGAACCCACTGTCTCTGTCGATGTTCGCGAATTAACCGGACTTGATAGCTACCCGGTAGACTCCCATAAGGCAAATCTGCAGGCCAGGATCGATGCAGTGGTAAAAGCGGGGGATAAGCTGCCACCACGCGACCCCTCTGACTACGTATCCAAGCTCATTGTTGCCTGTGCAAGACTGGCCCCGTCCAGCGAGGATTGAGCCGGGATTACGGGGATCCAACCCTTCAGTACCATCCACAGTTGCGGCAATACTTTTTAGAGACTGCCAGGCTTCCCCACAGGCCTGACTTCTGCAAACAAAATCTCCTATTATCTGATTCAGGTTTTCTAAATTAGTAGCTCGAAAACGAATATTTTATTAAAGCCTGGTGCTTCGGCAAAATACCCCGGTGTTTTGTCGAAACAGCGCACAAAACGGCGACGTCTGAAACCGGATTCGCACCGGAGAAGGGTACCGGATTCACATCGAGAAGAGGGGATTGTCCATGACCATTGAAAAAATTGACACGCTGGTAATCGGCGGCGGCCAGGCCGGCGTGGCCATGAGCGAACACCTGGGCAAGCTCGGCGTGCCTCACCTGGTGCTGGAGCGTCATCGCATCGCCGAACGCTGGCGCTCGGAAAGATGGGACTCACTGGTTGCCAATGGCCCTGCCTGGCACGATCGCTTTCCGGGTATGGAGTATTCCGATACTGACCCCGAAGCCTTCCCCTCAAAGGAAAAGGTTGCCGACTATTTCGTCGCTTATGCCGAAAAAATCAATGCGCCGATCCGCTGCGGCGTGGAAGTTACCCGGGTACAGCGAAACCCGGGTCGCCCGGGTTTTCGTGTCGAAACCTCGCACGGCGTGATCGAAGCCAACACCGTGGTTGCCGCCACCGGGCCGTTCCAGCGTCCTGTTATTCCGCCGCTTGTGCCCGAAGATGCTGGTTTGACTCAAATCCATTCCAGTGGCTACCGCAACCCGGGTCAGTTACCCGAGGGTGCGGTGCTGGTAGTCGGAGCGGGGTCATCGGGCGCACAGATCGCGGATGAACTATTGCGAGCGGGCAGGCGGGGTTATTTTTCGGTGGGGCCGCACGACCTGCCTCCGCGCCGTTATCGCGGGCGTGATTTCGTCTGGTGGCTTGGGGTTCTGGGTAAGTGGGAGGTTGCCGCGCTGGAGCCGGGCAAGGAGCATATTACCATCGCGGTCAGTGGGGCCCATGGCGGTGAAACAGTCGACTTCCGGCGTCTTGCGGCGCAGGGAATGACGCTGGTAGGGCGGACAGAATCCTTTGATGGTGGCAAGCTGCATTTCGCCACCGATCTCGCTGCCAATATTGCACAGGGCAATGCCAACACCTTGTCGGTGCTGGACGAGGCCGATGCTTACATAGAGCGTAATGGTCTCGACTTCCCGCCAGAGCCGGAAGCGCGGCTGGTCGGTGCAGATCCGCAGTGCGTAACCGATCCTGTGCTGGAATTGAACCTGGCAGAGGCAGGAATCAATTCGATAGTCTGGGCAACCGGTTTTGCCGTTGATTACAGCTGGCTGCAGGTTGATGCCTTCGACGATGCCGGAAAACCAAAACACGAGCGCGGTATTTCTTCCGAACCCGGCGTTTACTTCCTCGGACTGCCCTGGCTTTCGCGACGCGGATCTTCCTTCATCTGGGGCGTCTGGCACGACGCGAAATTTATCGCCGACCAGATTGCCATGCAACACAGTTATCAGGCTTATCAGCCTGTTGCGAAAGCTGAAAGCACTTGAACCGCTCAAACCAATCCGGATGTGGTTTTCATCGCAGGCAGTGAAGTGAATTGAAGGACTGTGGCTGACTGTGCTGGTCACCAACGGCCGATTATTATACCGCCTTCCTCATCCAGCTCCGGGCCCTGTTTTTCCGCTTCCGCGTAGGTCAGGCCTGTGCGCATTTTCAGTGTTTCGCGCCAATCGACTATGCACTGTTTCAACTGAGTTGCTATAGCGGCGTATTCCGCATTACGGCCCATGTCTACGAGTTCATCGGGATCATTTTCCAGATCGAATAATTGCGCTTCGAATTGCTGGTGGTGGATATATTTCCAGCGCTTGTCTCTGAGCATGGTCGCGCGGCACTGATAGGGCTCCAGTTTGAGCAGCGTTCGGGCCCCTCGATCCGAGTAGTCAATTTCGCTGATGCTGTAGTCGCGCCAGTCGTCAGACAACTGACCCTTTAGCAGGGGCATTAACGATCGCCCCTCGAGACGCTCGTGGCAGGGCTCGGCGCCGACATAGTCGAGCAGGCTTGGCAGCAGATCGATTGCGCCGACAAACAGGTCGGACACAGAACCCCTGGTTGCATCCGCCTGCTTGCGCGGATCAACCATGATCATCGGGATTTTCACCGAGGCATCGTGGAACAAGTCTTTCTCGCCCAGCCAGTGGTCACCGAGGTAATCACCATGATCGCTGGTGAATACAATCAGGGTATTGTCCAGTAGCTCACGGGCTTCCATGAAAGCAAACAGCTGCCCCAGATGGTCATCCACCTGCTTGACCAGTCCCATATAGGCCGGGATCACCGTCCTGCGCACTTCCTCGCGCGAATAAGACTCGCTGTATTCCTGTTGCATGAAGGCCCGGTACACCGGGTGCGGGTCTTCGCGTTCCTGCTCGCTGCAAACTACTGGCTGGATTTGTT
>CAXBMV010000252.1:0-5410 GCA_963976575.1 uncultured Gammaproteobacteria bacterium
GTTGGTGTTTTTTCCGCTGGCACAGCCCAGCAGAAAAAACGCGAGGCTGCAGCTATAGATCACATGCGATACTTTCATGCTTTGAAACTCCTTTGAATGGTTAGATTTTGGCTTGTAAAGACGTCTGTTAGACGTGTCCGCGGCAGCTGTAAGTCACAACAAAATCCCGATTAGATCGGTTTGTGAAAAATCGCACTTTTTCGACTGGTCAGCTGGAATGGTTGCTCATCGAAGCGGATTCCCCGGGGGCAAGAAAGGGGGGATTGGCAACTTCGGGGGCTGTCCCCGATTAGGTTGGCGATGGTTTAATCTGTGTGGCCAGAACCGCGATCAATATGACAATGCCGCCGATAAAGGTCGTAGTTGCGGGAATCTCCGCAAAGAACATCCATCCGAACAAGGGTGCCAGCGGTGTTTCCAGAGCGCTCAATAACGCCGTTTCTCCGGCCGGAATTCGTTTCATGCCTTCTGCCAGGGTGACGGATGCGATGGCAAAAATCAGACCAAAGGCAGCCATAACGAAAAAATCATACAGCGGAATAGCAAAGGGGTCGCCAAAGTAAATGCCCAGTGGCAGCAGCACCAGCGAAGAAAGCGCTGCGGGTCCAGCGGCAGGTGTTTGCGGATAGCGCCGATAAATGACCATCAGGATAGCCATCACAATCGTCATCCATAGCGCCAGCAAATCGCCGCGCAGATTAATTTCTCCAAATGACCCCTGTACGATTATTGCCACGCCGGCAATAGCGCCAAGGCAGCCCAGTATTACCCGTGGCGTCATGCGTTCCTTGATCCAGAACCAGGCCAGAAAAGCCGCGATCAGCGGTGCCGCCGCGTAGATCAACATGACATTTGCCATGGTGGTGAGTTTGAACGCGGGAATAAACGCGGCAGTGCCGGATGCACCGATTATGGCGATGGCCCAACCGCTTCTGCCCATGCGCAAGAAGTCCTGCCTGAATGAGCCTCGCCACATGACATAAGCAATGGTAAAGCCTGCTGCAAATACACCACGCCAGAAGATGATTTCCCAGGCACCCGAGTCTACAGCCTTTGTGAATATGCCGGCAGTGCTGAATACGATGGCGGAAACCGTGACCAGGATAACGCCGGCTTTATGGGGACTCAATTGCGTAGAAAGGTTCATGAAAGTTGTGTGCCCATAGTGATGATTTCATCGGCCGACGAGATGATCTCGTGCCAGTCTGCGCAAGCTTGTTGGATATTAATGCAGAGACTCGAATGCTGGTAATAAGGTTTCAGGGTGGACTCCATCGGGGTTCAGTTTAACCACTTCACTTCGTGACCATGAGCGAGAATTATTAATCTATGCGATTGCATTCACGCTGCCGCCATCGTTGCGACTCAGCCTTGAATTAAACTATAAGGTATGCATTACTACGAAGTTCAACAAACGAAAAGATTTCAGCTTATATGATAGAAAAACTCAGGTATAGGCAGTGACTCGTCCGCTCCCGCCCCTGAATGCCCTCAGGGCCTTCGAAGCGGCCGGCCGGCACCTCAGCTTCACCAAAGCGGCGGCTGAGCTGAACGTCACGCCGGGCGCGATAAGCCACCAGGTCAAAGCGCTCGAAGAACTGCTCGAAGTACCCCTTTTCCATCGCCTGACCCGGGCACTGCGTCTGACCGATGCCGGGCAGATGGCCCTGCCAACGATCAGCCAGGGTCTCGACAAGCTGGCCGATGGTGTCGAGCAGATGCGAGAGCACTGCGACAGCGGAGTGCTGACCATTAGCGTTAGTCCTTCGTTTGGCGCCATGTGGTTGGTACCTCGACTGGAGAGTTTCCGTATTCGACACCCCGACATCGAGATCCGCATAGACGGTACCGACCGCCTCGTCGATCTGGCGCGCGACAATGTCGACGTGGCGCTGCGCTATGGCCCTGGCGGCTATAAGGGGGTGCAGGTCGACCGTTTGTTCGGTCAGGTCAACACGCCGGTTTGCAGCCCGGCACTCTTGAGCGGCGAGCATCCACTGACTCAACCCGACGATCTGCGCCACCACAGCCTGCTGCACGTGGAATGGAAAGACGCCGAGGCGAGCTGGCGTATGTGGTTACTGGCGGCCGGCTTGAACGACATCCCCCCGACGCGCGGGCCGCACTTCACCATGGAGAACATGGCGGTACAGGCCGCTATCGACGGACATGGCGTGGCCCTGATCGGTGACATTCTGGTTGCCGATGAGCTCGCAGCC
Organism: uncultured Gammaproteobacteria bacterium; assembly: GCA_963976575.1. GTDB lineage: Bacteria > Pseudomonadota > Gammaproteobacteria. The sequence continues at coordinate 2,220 of CAXBMV010000252.1, forward strand.
GGTCGCCTCGTGCGACCCTTCGACTCGAGCTTCAGCACACCGCTTACCTTTGCTTACTATCTGCTGAGTGCTAAAGACAGCGCCGCGCAGCCCAGGGTCAGGGCTTTTCGCGAATGGCTGATCGAGGAGGCGCGCGCCTCGCGCCCGGAGGCAGGCGAGGCGTCTTGAGACCGGAGGATTCCACCGGCCTGGCCGAAACCTTGTAGACCTGTGGTTGCTTTAGGCGTGATTCTGTAAAAACGCGAATTTCAGGCAATCAGGAAATGCTCTGAACCGATGGAGAGTCCGCTTAGCGAGCAGGACACAGCAAATATGTATCGGTTGGATTCGCCTGTTTAGCTATCGTCGGATGTGCTGGGCTTTTCAGCATCGCCTGGAACAGATTCAACGTCCGGTGAATTACTGTCGGCAGCGGCGGCTTTTTGCAGGAGTTTCTCTTCCTTCTTTTTCTTTTTGGCGATTTCTTTCTGGCGCTTTTGAAAAGCGTAATTGACTTTAGCCATTGGTATTCTCTTCTATATGATTCGAGGATTGATGTGGTTGGAATTTGGCGTGTTCCAGCCGATTACACCTAGCATAGCACTAACGAGATCAAAGTCTCGAGAGGCCACAGGGTCGATAGTGGTCGCTCACTGCAGACTGCCAGGGTTTCGCCAATGTGGGTCGCATTGAGCGCCCGTCGCACTTCTTTATAAAGGAAGATTCCGTGTCAGAACTTCCGCAGACTTGATAATGCGCTTGGTGCGGTAAAGCTCGGCATGCTTCTGCTCGTCGGTGTAGCCTGTTGGCTCGCCGCTTTCGGTGCCAACAAACCAGGAAATTTCAGGCCTGCGCTCGCCCAGCTGTTTCTTGAGTGTTGTCGTGGTAATTCCTAAGGCTTTGGCGGCAGCATTATAGGTGCATCGGGTCTTAACTTCATTCATGTAGTCAAGTACGAGGGTTACTTTCTCTTCCATTTAAGGATAATCCTTGCCAGTTTGGCAGTGAATTATGGGGGAACTATGTTAACAGAAATAGGCAGATGGTGCCCGTATAACTCAATAAACAAGGAGTTTGGTGGTTAGAAATTGGTAGTTTAGAAAAGTTGAGCAGCTTTGTCCCGATGGGCGGTATGTGCCCAAAGCAGTCGTTTGTAGTCCTCTCCTCTGCAGAAAAGCAACGCATGAATCAGGTGAAGCAATGGCGAATTCACGTTTTTGTCGCCTCGGGATCTAAAGTTGAAAACAATGGGCAGGACTAAGAATGCCAGGGCCCCTGTGAAACTATCACCCGAATATCCGTGGGCTTGCCGCTATTGCAGGGATTATTCAATTGCGGGCAGTTCGAAATAACGGCTAATGCATTCATCTTCGCCTGCAGGCTGACGTAGTCGCCAGGTTTGGAAGCGCCTTCGACAAAAACATTAGCGGCCATCTGGTTTGCATCAACCGGGACATCACAGAAAAAGTTGATGTTGGGAACAATATCTTTGCGCCCGAGTCCGTGGCGGGATAACTCCGATAAAAAGTTTTCCCTGCAACCGACTACATTTTTGACGCCATACAACATTTCATTGCTGGGGGCGCTACAGCAGCCGCCAATGGTGTCGTGACCTTCGCAGCTGTCATGGGTAATGGTGAATATGGGTCGGGCGATATCAGAATAAAGATGGTGCCCGGCAGTGAGTTTTAATGTTTGTATTGCTTTTAAGGTATTCGGTGCGTGGTATCTTTCCTCGGGGTCATCGGCGTTATAGCACAGGAAATCCACCCCTTGCTGGCCTTCGAGATCTACGATGGTGAGATAGTGTCCCTGCGGGATCACCGCTGACCAGGATTTCCCGGCGGGTATGATTTCATCGAGCGTTGAAGTATTTGTCATAAGTAAACCTCGTGATGATCGGTGGAATATAGCATTTACGGTCGGGACGGGTTACTGGATTATGTCTTCGATGGTATCTCGTGCCCGCTCTCTTTCCTGTCCAGTATCCAGCCAGCCCTGAAAGAATCAACGATAGAGACCAGCCAGCAGGCGACTAGTAGATAAGTAGCAATTTCAGCCAGTTGAGTACCATCGCCAGCTGTTTGATTTGTTACCTCGGCGGTTATCCTGGAGAGATCGAGAGGAATCTCACCGCTTTGAATCTTGAGGCTGATTTCCTCTGCCTTGTCCAGGGCAGTGGACAGCAGAACCCAGAGACACACAAAGGTAACGCCCGAAAACAGGACGCCTTGAAGGTGCTTCTTTAATAGAAAGTGGCCGCTCCCGGGCAGCACAAAAGCTGAAAATAAGGCCGCTTTCATTGATTGCTTCATAGGATCTACCCCGGGTTACTCCTGCACCGGGACTGGAGGCATGGGGCAGTCGAGGCAGGTTGATATCGTGCGCACCAGTTCAATGCCCTGGGTAGTGGTTTTACCATCCTGCAATATAATCGCCACGCAGGCTTTGAGGAGGCGCGGTTTAACCAGCGGTTTTAACCTTGCCAGGGTATCGAGTGATTCATTGAGCATACTCAGTTTAATATCACTCCTGGCCAGCATGTTCAGCGCATCAACACCGGTTTCGACGGCGCCACTGGCAAATGCGGCTGCGGCTTCCTTATCGTCACCATGCTCGACGTGCGCGATCAATGACAGCAGGGTTTCCACTTCCGCTTTTACCGGATCGAGGCTTTTATATTTTCCGCGAGGTGGTTTTCTAAAACCGAAATGTTCATCCAGCTGTTGAATCACCAGGCGCTGGATGACCCATTCCTTCAGATTCACCGATTTGTCGGAAACTATTATTTGATGCACTGCTTGTTTGAACTGAACAAACTGGTTCGGCGATAAATCACGCAGCGCATTGATGCTGAGTTCCAGCAACGGTAGTTTGAATTTTTCCGGCAGATTTACCAGTTTCGGTAACAGCTTGTCACACAGGGCATGCAGATTGGGGTCGGCATTCTGATGCAGTGCAGAGGTTGCCGCGTCATTGTCTTTTTGCAGACCGAGCAAAATTGCATAGATCAACGCGCGGGCGGTATAGGCGTCCTGGGCGGCTTCTCTGAGCAGCAACGGCATGGTGACAATGAGCTGGTGTACATACTCGATGTTTTCTTCATTCAGCGTGCCTACCTGGCTGATGGCTTCCTCGGCCGAGGTGAGTATGGCCGCGGTTACCGCCATTTTCGCCGCCGCCGACGAGGCTGCTGACTCGGGTTCGGGTGG
>CAXBMV010000253.1:0-5401 GCA_963976575.1 uncultured Gammaproteobacteria bacterium
AGCAATAACGCCCTGTCCATACGCACCACGCCCCTGTCATCGACCGAGGCACCTGCCTCGCGAAACAGCGCCAGTGCCTGATCACCCATTACCTCGACACCCTCTTCCTCGACGATACGCAGCGATATGTTGTGGATAAATTCCAGCTGCTCTTCGTCCAGCGCCTGCAGCGGCGCAAAACGATTGCGCAGTACTTTTTTATCGATCTGGTGAACAGCAACTACCGGGCCGGAAGTGGGCTTGCGATCGCGTCGTCGCCGGGGTTTTATCATCTTGATTTGCTCGCAGTGGATTGAAAAGCAAGGTCATATTCAAGCAAATATAAGGCATTTTCTTTTAGATATGGGACATATTTTGTTATATTTGGGCAGATTCTTTACTGCCTCCAAACCCTTGATACGTCATATCACTTTTTGCCTCTGTCCGCGCCTACCTTTGTTCTGCATCGCTGCAGCGCTGGACGCGTTACGCCACGCCAATCGCTTTTCCAAGAAGCTGCAATATGAATGGTCTTTTCTCTGCGAAGACGATGCTCCGATCAAGGACAGCAATGGTCTATGGCTGCACCCGAGCAACCCGCTGGCAGAAGCCGTTGATACTGATATCGCATTTATTGTCGCCGGGTTCGACGCCAACGAGCTAGCACAACAATCATGCCGCGACCACCCACTGGGAAGACTTTGAGAGCTTTTGCTCGCTCTACCCGCTGGTTAAGCCGCGCTACCAGCGCTATGTCATAGATCGTCGACGCATCACCTGCTCTGGCGGAACCGCCACCCTGGACTTGTTCATCGAACTTCTACGCCAGGATCTTGGTAACGAGATTGCGTTGGAGGTATCTCGTCAGATGCTGCTACAGGATTACTCGCTAGCACAATACAGCGGCGATCAGCCTTTGTTCGATGGCAGCCATCATTACTCGACACGTATGCAGCGAGCTCTCAGCCTGCTCGATGCGCGGCTCGGTCAGTCGATCAACGTCTCTGAACTGGCCGCGACTATCGGCATTGGCCGGCGCGAGTTGCAACGTCTGTTTCAAACCGAGATCGGTCTGTCGCCGTCTCGGGTACTGATGCAGCGACGCCTGCAACGCGCCCAGTCACTGATTTACCACTCCCATCTTTCGCTGGCCACCGTGGCCAGCGCAACCGGTTTCAGTTCGCAATCTCATCTGACCAGTAGCTATCGTAAACATTTTGACTCAACCCCTGCGCAGGACAGACGCCGTTTTCGCATGGTGACTTAGGCGGGTTATCGCAGGTCAATTATTACAGGCGGATTCACAAAACCTTTTTAATTCGTTATCCTGCCTGCACAACGGAACACAATAATTATTAAAACAACTCGAGGAGAGCGCCACATGGCAAAAAAACCGAAGATTCGCGGTTTGTCTGATATTTTGACTTACTTTCGCCGCAACGAAACACCTATATTTTTCGTCTCGCCGACGGCATTCAACCTGCTCGGCGTCGAAAAATTCGTCAACCGATTTTTTCATATCAATTATTTTGACTCCTTCGACGGCCAGCATCCGCGTGTATTTGTACCCGAGGAAAAAAGCCACGCCGAGTTCGAATCCATGGAAGACGTGTGCAACTACATGCTGATGCACAAGGAAGTCATCGACAAGATCAAGAAGGCTGGCAAGGGCCCGGCCAAGCTTTTATTTGTCATGCTCGACGAAAAAACCGAGGAGATTTGCAAGGATCTCGACGTTGACATCGCTCTGCCCTCGGTGGCCTTGCGCAAGCGCCTCGATTCCAAGATCGAACTGACCAAACTGGCGACCAAGGCTGGTATAGACAGCGCCCCGAATATCCTCGGCAAAGCAGATAGCTTCGAAGAATTGATGAAGCAGGCGAAAAAAGCCAAGCTCGGCGACGACCTGGTAGTGCAAACCCCTTACGGCGATTCGGGTCGGACCACCTTCTTCATCAAATGCGAAGCCGATTACAAGAAGCACGCCAAGGATATGAAGGGCGAACAATTAAAGATCATGAAACGCATCAATCACATGCCCGGCACTATGGAAGTCTGCGTAACTCGCCACGGCACCTTATCCGGACCGATACAAACTGATATCACCGGTTTCGAAGAAATCACCCCGTACAAGGGTGGCTGGTGTGGCAACGATGTCTGGCCGAAAATATTCAACGCCAAGATTCGCAAAGAGCTGCGCAATATGGCCAGCAAGCTTGGTGACCAGATGTATAAGGAAGGTTACAAAGGTGTTTTTTGCATGGATTTCCTGCTCGATACCGACGATGGCTCGGTTTACCTCGGCGAGGTAAATCCACGCATCAGCGGTGCCAGCCCATTGACCAACCTGATTACCTCGCATTACGGTGGTGTTCCGATGTTTCTCTTCCACCTGCTCGAGTACCTCGATGTGGATTACGAGATCGACCTGCGCCGCGTGCAAAACCGATGGAACGAGTACGATTTCTGGAGTCAGCTGGTACTGAAACAAACCGAGGACAAGGTCAAGCAGCTCACTCATGCACCGCGTAGTGGTGTGTGGAGTATGGACAAGTATGGCAGCATAAAATTTGACCGTGCCGACCTCGACTGGACCAACGTCATCGACAACGACGAGGCTTTTTACCTGCGCGTCTATCGCGAAGGCGACTTTGTCTACAAGGGTGCTGATCTGGGGATTATTGTCTCGCGGGGACGCATGCAAACCGAGGGTCGAGAATTACGCGAGCGAGCCAAGCAATGGACCGCCGCAATCAATGCCGAGTTTCACGGAGTCGAACCGACTGCCCTGCCGGAAATTTACGAAGACCCTTATCGGTCCAAGCTATTCTAGAGCTAGTTCAGGCGCTGAGCAGAATCTCACTGGGTGTCGGGGTAACAATCGAGTTATCCCAGCCAATCAGCTTTTCGATTTGCCCGGCAATTTGCAGGACTTCGTAATCACTGCCTCTGGGGCCAAGAATCTGCAGCGACATCGGCAGGCCCTCATCACCAAACCCCATCGGTACGGCGCAGGCGGGCAACTCGGCAAGATTAGCGTCGTAGAGGAAGCTCGCCCAGTCCAACCAGGGTAATTCAATTCGGGTATCACCTATACGACGCGGGTGAATACTACCGTGCGGGAATGCTTCGCAGCCCAGCGTCGGCGTGATCAGGATATTAGAGCCATTGCGCCGAAACAGGTCTGTGTAATGTTCACGTATCACTTCCCGATGCGCCTGTGCTTCCTCGAAATCCGCGTGATTAAATTGGGCACCGAAATTGAGAAACCCCTTGGCTACTTCGCCAAGATACTCAAGATCGTAGGCATTCTCGCGCGCGTGTTCGGCCGCATCGAAACTGGCTGTAACCGCCCAGGTAACCACTGACGATGTCAGTCCGGGATTGTCTTCTACTACCTGGCAACCGGCATGCTGCATTCTTGCCACAACATCACGAAAGGCAAGCAGTACGTCTTCGTTGACCGGGGCAAATCCGAGATTTTCTGAAATAATAATCTTGCTGTTCTTCAGCTTTCGCGCTGCTGTGATCTCCGGCTGCTGGCTCAGAATCTGGTAAAACATTTTCGCATCGGCAACGCTACGGGTCAGAGGCCCATAGGAAACAATCGACTGCCAGGACGGAAAACAGGGTTCGCGCGGGATTGCACCGAAGCTGGGTTTGAATCCGACTACACCACAAAAGCCAGCGGGAATACGAATCGAGCCGCCGCCGTCTCCACCCAGCGAAAATGAACCCAGACCACTGGCTACCGCAACCGCAGCACCACCGGAAGAACCACCACAGGTGCGGCTGATATCGTGGGGATTGGAGGTCAGGCCGTAAATATCGGAACGGGTAATACCGGTAAGGCTGAATTCCGGGCAAGTCGTCTTGGCAAAGATAATCGCATCTTCCTGCTCCAGCAATTCGACTGCGCGACAGGTCTCGGTGGGGATAAAGTCGCTAAGCGCGTGCGACCCATTGGCACAGGGATAGCCGGCAAGATACTGTGAATCCTTGATGGTGACGGGTAATCCACACAAAAGACCGCCACTGCCATTGGCCAGTTTTTTATCGGCTTCCTGAGCAGCCTGCCTGGCGCGGCTATAGAGTGTTAGAGCAAAAGGATTTAACTGCGGGGTTAACTCTTCGCAGCGAGCAATGGTTTGTTCGAGCAGATCAACGGCACTGATGGTCTTCGAGCGTAGTGCTTTTAGTTGTTCGGTAGCCGTTTTAGTTAGTATCTGCATAGTGCCCGTCGCCGATTTATCTCGAAGAAAGGCCGGGAATTTATTCCCGGCCAGTGAAGATAATAGCTTAGGCAGCAATGTTGATATCTGCAACCTGTTCTTCAGAATTTTCTACGCCGAAAGCAGCCTGAGCACGCTTTGCAACTTCTTCCTGAGAAACGTTTTCGATCTTGCTGGCAATAGACCAGAGGTGACCATTACCATCGGCCAACAATCCGGTTCTGTCACCCCAGTAGGCGTTGTACAACTCGTTGCGTACCAGTGCTCCGGCTTCTACCGCACGATTCCAGCTGGCATCGACATCGTCTACATAGAGATGGATTTGACCACCACAGGCGCCAAGGCTAGCCGGAGCCAGTAATCCCAGCTCGGCAGATTCACGATTCAGCGCGATAATGCTGTTGCCGATCTTGATGGTAGCGTAGCTTGCTACTGCATCGACACCCGCCTGGCGGGTCAGCAGGTCGGCAGCAAAGGCAGCCTGGTAAAATGCAACGCTGGCGTCAACGTCATAAACGGTCAAACAACTGGTAGCGGTACGGTAACCGCGGGGTATAGGGGAAACTTTTTTACTCACAATATGCTCCATAGTGCGTGTTAGCGAAAATAGGAAATCTTTAATTCTCGTTCCTGGAAATGTAGTCAAGGTAATTTGTACTCGGTTACATTATGATGCATAATGTATCTAATTCGTTAATAGATGTCAACACTATGAGTCAAGATGTAGAGCTTGGAATCTCAGGATCCATCGCACAGGCCGATCTCGCGCCCTTGCGCGTTGCTGCCAGGCTAGGGGAGTTTGCATTGGTCTATCGCGTTGAGCGATTACACCAGGGTGGCGGATATGGCGATCAGGGCAAGCACCCACTTGCCTGGGCAGTTGCGGTTTACGTCGATAGCCAGCTTTGTCGCGTATTCAATGCGCGCGGTGCGGGACGGGAGTGGAATAACATCGACAAGCTGAGCAGCTGGCTGCGCGAACAGGGCTTCTGGTACTGGTGGACGCGCAACGATCTCGAACCGGTAGGATCTGCACAGGCAGAAACCGACGACCAGCCCGAAGTGCCCACCCCGGTGCGCATAGATCCCGCCACCATCGACCCACCCTTCTCGCCCTTTTAATGCCACTGCAGACGCACATGGATTTCACTTTTCTTGCCCTCGACGAGGACAAGCCGGGTGAACAGTGG
>CAXBMV010000254.1:0-5400 GCA_963976575.1 uncultured Gammaproteobacteria bacterium
GCCGTTGAGCAATGAAAGGTAACGGTGCCAGAGCAATATCCATGGGTCCGCACCTACCCCGGCCGCGAATGGGTTATACACCAGGCGTGATACTTCCTGCGACCAGGTCACCGTGTCTGTGGCGATCGTGAAAGCCGTTGACGGGTTGACGCTGAGTCCCGCATCCGACCAGCTGGCACCCGCGTCGGAACTACTGGCAAGGCGTGTCTCAACCAGTGAAATGCCGCTAGCATCGAGCGACACATGCGAGTAGCTCATCCAGAAACCGCCGCCGCCATCCACGGTCGGTGCCGGATCGAAGTTTCCCAGCTCAACAGAAATGCCGGCCACCGGGACTTCAACCAGGTCGGGGGTCACCACTGGCACAATCATCGCCGGGCTGACATTGCCTGAGCCGCCGGAACCACCGCAGCCCGACAGAATGCCGATGATCACCAAATACTGCACTAGCGATTTCAAAACTGCCTCTCTGCTGCTGGAACACGATAACTGACTATAACGCTTCTGCCAGGGCAAGCTAAGATAGAATTCAATGAAAAAATTACCTTCCGCTTACGAACGTGACCCGGTTTCAGGAATAGCGAAGCCCAAATAATTCTGGAATCTGATTTCTGGCGTCTCTTCTCAAACCTCTTAAACCCACTTGAAATTCAATTGCAAACGGGAGAATAATGGTCGCCAACAGACCCGGTCAGTGGCGACTTTTGGCAGCATCCGGCCAACCCAAACACACAGGTAAAATCGGTCTATGACGACGATTCGTTTCACCAGCAATATCCAGCGCCACGTCAGCGCTCCGGACCTGGAGGTCGAGGGCGATACCGTCGGCGAAGCACTGCAGCATTATTTCCAGCGCTATCCCGCCGTGCGCAGCTACCTGCTCGACAACCAGGGCGCGGTGCGCCACCACATGCTGGTACTGGCCGACGGCATTTCCATCGCCGACCGCGAGCGGCTTAGCGACAGCATTGAACCCAATTGCGAATTATTCATTTTTCAGGCCCTGTCAGGAGGATAGTATGAGTAGAGAAATCTGGGTTGGTACCCGCAAAGGATTATTCATCGCCCGGCGCAACGCTTCTGGCTGGGCTATCGAAGACACCGCCTTTCTCGGCGTGCCGGTATCCATGCTGTTGATGGATGCACGTTCCGGTATTGCCTACGCCGCGCTTGATCACGGCCATTTCGGGGTCAAACTGCAGCGCAGCGATAACCGTGGCCGCGACTGGCAGGAAATAGCCGCCCCGGTTTACCCACAAAAACCCGAAGGCGTTTCTGATCTCGACCCGATGCGTCACAGCGAAATCCCCTGGGATACGAAGACATTGTGGGCACTGGAAGCCGGACCACCCGGCAGAGAAGGCGAGCTCTGGTGCGGCACCATGCCCGGTGGATTGTTCCGTTCGCGAGATCACGGTGACAGCTGGGAAATCATCGAATCCCTGTGGCATAACCCGATGCGTTCGGAATGGTTCGGTGGCGGCACCGACCTGCCCGGCATCCATTCCATTCTTATTCACCCCGATGACCCCGATCGCATCACTATCGCCATTTCCTGCGGTGGCGTCTGGGTCAGCGAGGATGCCGGCGACAATTGGCAGTGCCGCGCCTCGGGAATGCGCGCCGCCTACCTGCCCCCCGAATTCGCCGGCAATCCCAATACCCAGGATCCGCACCGCGTGGTGCAGTGCGCCGCTGCGCCGGAAGTGATGTGGTGCCAGCACCACAACGGCGTGTTCCTGTCCGAGGACAAATCGCAAAGCTGGCGGGAACTCGGCGAGATGCCGCCCTCCTGGTTCGGCTTCGCCATAGCGGTACATCCGGATGACCCCGATACCGCCTGGCGCGTGCCCGCCGCAAAAGACGAAGAGCGTATCCCGGTGGATGGCAAAGTGGTGGTAACACGCACCCGCGATCGCGGTAAAACCTGGGAAGTGCTGGACCGGGGCTTGCCAGGTGAGCATGCCTACGACCTGGTATTCCGCCACGGCCTCGAAGTCTCTCCCGGCGCGGAATGCCTGGCCATGGGCAGCACCAGCGGTTCGCTCTGGGTTAGCGAAGACGAGGGCGACAGTTGGTCTACCATCTCCAACCATTTGCCACCGGTTTACTGTCTTCGACTGGTTGAGTAATTCCAGGACAAATAATTTCCTGCCCGAACAAGGTGACAGTTAACTTAATTCCACCATTGGAGTTACTAGCTGTTTCGGGTAATTATCGCCACATTTCGACATGGATATGGCAAATAGTCTGACTGAAAGCTTTTTATTAAGTTAACTGTCACCATAATTATTCGGCCTACTGGACGGGGCCCGCTCGGCGACTTGATATGTGTCAAGATGCCTGCTTCCCGCAGCCATAAAATTCATCGTCTGATTTTCAATATTGCTGAAGGCACTGGCCCGGGCGAATTCATCAAAGGAAAAACCGCTATGACAGAAGGGAAATTCAAGCGCGTACTAAATGCAAAGGAAGTACTGGCACTGGCTTTCGGCGCAATGATTGGCTGGGGATGGGTGGTCTTAACCGGTGGCTGGATCGAGTCGGCAGGCTCAATCGGAGCCATGCTGGCCTTTCTCATCGGTGGCACCGCGGTCGTGCTGATCGGCCTGACCTATGCAGAGCTCGCTTCGGCAATGCCGCTGACCGGTGGCGAACATGTTTACAGCCATCGCGCATTGGGCATGGGCGGCTCATTCTTTTGCACCTGGGCCATCATTCTTGGCTATGTTTCCGTGGTCGCCTTCGAGGCCGTTGCATTACCTACGGTAATCGAACAATTGTTTCCAAATTACAAGATGGGGTATCTATGGACGGTCGCCGGCTGGGACGTTTATTTCACCTGGGCGCTGGTCGGTGTTGGCGGAGCCATACTCATGACCTGGGTGAACATTCGTGGTATCCAGGCCTCGGCGGTGATGCAAAAAGTGGTCACCCTGTTGATCATGGTGGTCGGCATCATGCTGCTTACCGGGTCTCTGTTCAACGGCGAAGCCGGGAATATGGAGCCACTGTTTAAAGACGGAATGGGCGGCGTTATGGCTGTGCTCATCATGACACCCTTCATGTTTGTCGGTTTCGATGTCATTCCACAGGCCGCAGAGGAAATCGATCTGCCTTTCAAGCAGATTGGTCGCATCCTGCTGCTCTCGGTATTCATGGCAGTTGCCTGGTATATCTTTATGATTCTCGGGGTATCGCTGCTGATGACGCCAGCGCAGACCGCCACTTCCAATCTCGCAACAGCCGATGCGATGACACTGGCTTTTGGCGGCAGTTGGGCTGGAAAACTATTAGTCCTGGCCGGCATTGGCGGAATATTGACCAGCTGGAATGCTTTCCTCGTTGGCGGTAGTCGCGCGGTCTATGCGATGGCGCAATCGAAGATGTTGCCAGGCTTTCTGGCGAAAATGCACCCCGTTTATAACACCCCGGTAAACGCCATCCTGCTCATCGGTGCACTGTCCATCATCGCGCCATTGTTTGGCCGAAAATCCCTGGTCTGGCTGGTCGATGCGGGCGGTCTCGGCATCGTCATTGCTTACGCCATGGTGGCACTTTCATTTCTGGTATTGCGCAAGAAGGAGCCGGATATGCCGCGTCCGTTTAAAGTGAGCCGGGGGAATCTGGTTGGTTACGGCGCGTTAATATTTGCCATCGGAATCACCTGCCTGTACCTGCCGGGCAGCCCGGCAGCTCTTATCTGGCCCTACGAATGGGCAATCGTGCTGGCCTGGAGCCTGCTCGGATTTGTTTTTTACCTGAGGTCTCGCAAAAGCAATATGCAATTAAAGTAGCAGCACACCAAGTCACCCCGGTCGCCGATGCCGAAGACAAACACGAGCACCTGACCCCTTGATCAAAGCCATCGTAGGCGACCCCATTAAAGCAGATGACTTAATGTCTGTAGACGACCATGACTATCGATTTCTGGCAGTTTACGCATGTAGGCAAGCACGCTTTTAATTACGCCTTCATCCTTCAGCGTATGCCGGTGTCCAAGGCCATCGGTTTTTATGACCTGGCAACCCCGCCAACTCTGTGCAACCGCTTCGAACTGATCCTGTGGTATTTCCTCGTCCTGGCTATCGTAGATCAACAGACCACCGTAGTCGCTTTGACTGAGTAAGTTTGCGGGTGTAAATAATGCCCAGACATCATCGATTCCGATAATATCGGCCATCTTGCGGCCTATCTTGTGCCGAAACCTGGCTGACAGGCGGGGGTTTAGATTCAACAGGTCGCTATAAGTCCGATACATCTTTTGCAGGTCGAGATGCGGTCCAAGCAACACCATCCGCCGCACCGACAACCCGCGCTGGCTAGCGAATACCGCCGCCATGCCACCAAGAGAATGTGCAATTACGGTTTCAATCGGTCCGATTTGCTGCTGAATCGCAACCAGTGAATCGCTGAACTCAAGCAGGTGCGAATTTCCTCCGGGGTTGCTTCCGTGAGCCGGCGCATCAAAGACAGCCACCCGGTATCCGGCGGCAACCAATCCGGGAATCATATGACGAAACTGTACCCCCGATCCGCTCCAGCCGTGCATCACCACTACCAATGGACCTTGCCCCCAGAACGATACCGGAATTGATTTGTTTCCTAGCTGCACCTCGGTACGCGTATCAGCTTGTTGCCAGAATTCGGCAATCCACGGCTTCGCCTTGCCTTTAAATACCGTAAACCAGAAGCGGCTGAGCTTATCGGAGGCCCACTCGTTTCCGAGATAAGACACCAGGTTTAACGCCAATCCGGCTAGCTGGTAGCTCAACGGAACAACTCGTTTACGCCGTGCTGATGAATTCAAGCGCCGACCAGTGGATTGCCCGCTGTCTTCGATATGGGAAATTTTCCGCGACATAGATACTTGCTCCTTGAAGGGGAGCAGCAGTATGGCTATTGTTTCGATTGCAAAATAGTGTCATATTTGACCAAATACTGGTGAAAACAGACATATCCTATGCGAATTGCCATTTTGTTAATGGACCGCTGCATCGGCGGCGGTATCCACAGCATCCTCGATTCCTTGATTGCAGCGAACTACACCCTGGTTAAATCGCAGCACCAGCCCCTGTTCGAATGGGACACCCTGTCCATCGATGGTAACGCCGTAATGCCAATCAATGGACTGAAGATACAGCCAGACTACAGTCTTGCCGAATACCAGGCGCTGGAAAGCAGTCCCGATGCATGGATATTTCCATCGGTGTTTCATTCGTCCAGCGACTTTGGCAAGGTCGAAGAGGCCATCAGCGATGCAGCTCCGATACTTCCGGTTATACAACAACATTTCAACCGTGGTGGCTTGTTGATCAGCATTTGTAGCGGTTCTTTCCTGCTGGCCAGGGCGGGTCTGATGGATAACCTGCCCGCGCTGATGCACTGGAAAAGCGAGCA
>CAXBMV010000255.1:0-5389 GCA_963976575.1 uncultured Gammaproteobacteria bacterium
CCACTAGCCCGAGCCAGTCAGGCGGGTGTACTCGATGCCGACAATGCGCGCCAGGTGCTGGCACTGCTCGATAGAGCCTGTCAGGGATGTCTGGACGGTGAGTTTGACGCCATGGTTACCGCTCCACTGCACAAGGAAATCATCAACCGGGCCGGTATCCCGTTTACCGGTCATACCGAGTATCTCGCCGGGCTTTGCCAGGCGAAGCCATTGATGCTTTTAATTGCCGATCGTTTGCGGGTTGCGCTGGTTACCACGCATCTACCACTGCGCGAAGTTGCCGATGCAATCAGCTTCGAGTTGATTGTGGATCATGACCTGCCACTTCGGTTCGGCCTGAAAAACCCACATATCAAGGTTTGCGGGCTAAACCCCCACGCCGGCGAGAATGGATACCTCGGTCACGAGGAAATCGATATCATCAAGCCGGCTTTGCAACAACTCAAGGCCAGCGGGGTCAATGTCAGCGGCCCTTATCCAGCGGACACCCTGTTTACTCCTGGCGGACTGGCCGATGCCGACGCGGTGCTGGCGATGTACCACGACCAGGGCTTGCCGGTATTGAAACACGCCGGTTTCCACAATGCGGTGAATACCACGCTGGGGCTGCCGATAATCCGAACTTCGGTAGACCACGGTACCGCCCTTGACCTCGCCGCCAGCGGCCGCGCTCATCCGGGCAGCCTGTTTGCCGCAATCCACTCGGCTATATCTCAATCTGCCTGGAAACAAAAACATGCCGCAGGCGCGTAAACGCTTCGGTCAGCACTTCCTGCACGACCAGCGCATCATCGAGCGCATCCTCGGGCTTATCGATCCGCAGCCCGGCCAGAACTTACTGGAAATAGGCCCCGGCAGGGGAGCCCTCACCTACCCGCTGCTGCAGCGATGCAAGAAGCTCACCGCGGTAGAACTGGACCGCGACCTGGTACCCATACTGCAACGCGAATCGGCGCGCTTCGGCGAACTCGAAGTGATCAATGCCGACGTGCTCGACTTTCAGTTGCCTGCGCTAACCGACACCAATAAATATCGCCTGGTTGGCAACCTGCCTTACAACATTTCCACGCCATTGATGTTTCACCTGCTGAAATCGGTGACATTGATCGAAGACATGCACTTCATGGTGCAAAATGAAGTGGCGTTGCGCATCGGCGCCGCCGCCGGTGAGACCAACTACGGTCGCCTCTCGGTAATGCTGCAATATCATTGCCGATGCCAGTATCTCATCGAGGTTCCACCTTCCAGCTTCACGCCACCACCGCGAGTGGATTCGACTGTCATTCGCCTGGTGCCACATCAGACGGCACAGCGAGACATCGGCGACTATGAAATTTTCTCACAGGTGGTGCAGACCGCTTTTGCTCAGCGGCGCAAAACTATCTCCAATTCGTTAAAAACGATGGTTGATAAAAAAGCCTTCGCGGCCTGTGAAATCGACCCGGGATTACGCGCGGAAAACCTTTCGGTAGACGACTTTGCCCGTCTCAGCCACAACCTCTATAGCGAGAATAAGCATGCCTAAGCTTTCCCTGATTTGTGCCATGGATAACAATCGCCTGATTGGCAGCAATAATGCCCTGCCCTGGCACCTGCCCGCCGATCTCGCCTTTTTCAAACGCACTACCATGGGCAAACCGATTATTATGGGGCGCAAGACTTACCAGTCGATCGGCAGGCCGCTTCCGGGAAGGCAGAATATCGTCATTACCCGGGACAGCAGTTTCAACGCGCCAGGTTGCGATGTCAGCCCCGGAATCGACGCCGCACTAAAATTGTGCGGTGACGCCGACGAAGCCATGCTGATTGGTGGAGCCAGTTTATACGAACAAACTCTGGCCATGGCCGACAGCCTTTTCATCACTTTGATCGACGGTGAGTTTGATGGAGACACCTGGTTTCCGCAGATCGATTTTAATGCCTGGGGAGTCGAATTTCGCGAAGACTATAGCGCCGACGAGCGCAATCCCAATGACTATTCATTTGTAAAATATGTACGCGAAATTTAATATTTTTTCGGTTAGACTGGTTTCCCCCTGAAAGGAGGGAAGGTATGAATGGACAGTAAATCGGGCGAAAGTAACAGAACAATGGAAAGCAGGACTTATATCATCGGAAGAGAAGGTCATATCTATATCAATGACCCCACCGTTAGCAAGCAACATGCTGAAATTCAGGTAAATAACGGCGAAGTCTATCTGCGCGACCTGAACTCCACCAACGGCACTTACTTAATCAAGAATAACCGCCTCGTCCCTTTTCACGAGGGCTATGTCCAGTTGCACCAACCGATAGTACTGGGCAACCGCCAGTACACGATTCAAAGCCTGCTGGAAATAGCCGGCGCCTTTGCCGCCAAGGCCGAGTTTTAACCCCGACCTATAATCCAACTGCGAGCAGTAACACGCCTACCACCCACATCCAGGTACTGGATGAAGACTCTTCCTGTTCCTTCAATTGCTGCGGAATAGTGACGTTGAATTGATGCGCTTCGTCGGCATCGAGGAAACCCAGCGGAACCGGCACACCCTGCTCCAGAATCAAGGCCTCATTGTTGGCGGTGCCATACTCACCCAGCGCCATCAGGATTTGCACATCGTCCTCGGTGGTCAGGGTAATGCTGCCCTTGAGTACTACCGCGTGCAGTTTTGCATCTACATCATTGCGGCTTACCGTCTGCGTACAGTCATCCTGCTTGCATAATTTCACCACGTACTCTGTACCGCGTATGCCTATGGTTGCCAGCCCGGTTTGCACCTGGTAATTGGCCAGCGCACTGCCACCGATAGAACCGGTAATCTTGCGCAGACCACCGCGCAGCAAATCGAGGATACTGCTGCTTTCCCTGTCGAAACCAGTGGTAATGCGGTACTCGGTGACCTTGAGAACAGAGTCTTCCTTGAGGAATACTTCTGCACCATCGTCCATTGCCAACACGAGGCTGGAGCCGACTTCGGTTCTGATCCGATCCCCCTCATATACCTGCGAGTTAATCTGCAATTCCTGGGTTGCGCCATTCAGGTCCTTGGCCGTGGCCGGACCGACCAGTCTGGCGACGTATCCAACCTTGTTCTTAGGAGTCAATTCCTGCTCGTAAATAGTTTTGATATCGACCAGCTTCAGGCGCGCACCGTTCACCAGATTTTCCGAATACTGATGGAATGAACCGGGATTCCAGTCGATTAGTTTTTGCTTGATCTGTGGCCACAGCTCCTGGTGCTGTGGATAAATCTTGGAAATGATTTCGTCGATTGTCATGCCTGGAATAATCTGCAGGATCACCCTTGACGAAGGCACCAGTTCATAACTGGCAGTCTGGGCGCTGGCCTGGAAGCCGACACTGGACATCAGCGAAAAAAGCAGCACTAATAAAATTTTCTTGTTCACAACTGTTCACCTTCCTGCAAGGTAATATCTTCAGCTTCGGCAAGGGCCTCGCTGATGAATCGCGCGCTTACGCGCAAAATAGCGAGATCATTTTCATCAAATTCCGCGCTCGACTTATTATTTATCACTTCAATAGCACCATAGGTTTTTTCACTGTTAAATAATGGTGCGCACATAAGCGCATTGGTATTAAAACCTATTGCCTCGTCCACTTCGGACGACCATTGCGACGACTTATGTACGTCGCTCACCAGCATCGCCTGCTGCGTCTGTATTACATGGCCAACTATGCCAGTGCCGGCATCGATACGATGGTCGAGTAACTGCTCACGGGTGTCTCCGATCACCTCGGTAAACACCAGCTCATTGGTTTCGTCATCCAATAGCAGCAGCGATCCATTTTCCGAGTCACAGGCATGCAGGGTTAAGGTCAAAAGATCACCGATGAGTTTTCTCAGATCGAGCAGAGTACCCATCGCGCGCATGGTTTCGTCCATGCGTTCGAGCGCTCGAAAGGCCTGCTGGTAACGCGTCAGGCGAGCATTCAGCTTTTCACCGCGAGCCTTCAACTGCGCATTTTCTTCTCGCAGCATCTCCACAACATCCCGACGGCTAATCGACATTGGCACAGCCCCGCAAATTCGAGCAATTATAGCGACAAACGGTAATGCGAGGACAGCATATGGCTTGAAACGTAGCTTTTGACCGATAACAGGTATTCAAAAGTGAATTAATTATCTTAATATTCGAGGCTGCTGCAGACGGTTAAACCCCGCAACTATGATAAAACCATGTTTCTGCCGCGTTATCGATGCGCATTGCCGCCATCTGCCCACCCCAGGCACAACCGCCGTCCAGCGCGAAGGCACGGCCATGGCGCCCCAGGGCCAGGGTAGACCAATGACCAAAGAATATGCGGGTCTCCGGGGCGAGGTTGCTGTCGCAGTCAAACCAGGGTTGTAACAACTCCCCGGCATGCTGCTCGGGTGCGCCTTTGGCTTCCAGGTTGAGACGTCCCTGGGGGTCGAAAAAACGCATGCGCGTGAAGACATTGGTAAGACAACGCAGGCGCGCTATGCCCTGCAGGTCGTCGTCCCAGCGGTCAGGCTGGTCGCCATACATTTGCTGGAAAAACGCCTGGCTCGCATCACCAAGCAGCATTTGCTGCAATTCTCCGGCCAGGCTCATGGCCTGCTCCAGACTCCAGGCGGGATGAATCCCGGCGTGGACCAGCAATGCATCCTGCCCGGCATCGTAATGCAACATCGGGCGAGCCTGTAACCAGTGCATTAGTTCGTCGCAATCCGGACTGTGCAACAACTCGTAGAGGGTATCATCGGGCGCAATGCGGATTTTGCCGTGGTAGAGCGCGAGCAGATGCAGGTCGTGATTACCGAGCACACAGATCGCGGAATCACCCAGTGAGCGCAGGAAATGCAGCACCTGCAGCGACTGTGTTCCGCGGTTGACCAGGTCCCCACAAAACCACAGGCTATCCTGCTGCGGGTCGAATCGAATTTTATCCAGTAAGGCTCGCAGAGGGTCGTAACAGCCCTGGATATCGCCTATCGCATAGATGGCCATAGACGGACCTGCAGCTTAATGCAGCACTCTTGGAGTCGACAGTACAAATTCATCGATAGTGGCGTCAAAATGCGAACCGTCGTCGGCGACCATCTGGTAACTACCTTTCATCGTACCCACCGAGGTTTCCAGCATGGTACCGGAGGTATAGACGAACTGTTCCCCGGGCTTGAGCAAGGGTTGCTCACCGACCACGCCGTCCCCGCGGACTTCCTGAATTTTTTGATTCGAGTCGGTGATGACCCAGTGACGGGTTAACAATTGAGCCGGTTGCTTACCCTTGTTCTGGATAGTGATGGTATAGGCGAAAACATAGTAATTCTGCTCCGGGTTCGATTGCTCCTCGATATACCGGGTTTCGACATCGACCTGGATTTGATTTAAACCTGCTTCGCTCATTTTACTCGTTGATTCCTGT
>CAXBMV010000256.1:0-5380 GCA_963976575.1 uncultured Gammaproteobacteria bacterium
AGCAACTGACTTGTAATCAGTAGGTCCCGAGTTCGACTCTTGGTGCCGGCACCAATTCGAAGCCCCTGTTTTCAGGGGCTTTTTCTTTTTTATTCAATGACTTAAATTATCTGGTCAATTTCACAGCATTTTTCGATATTTTCTGTTTTTATAGTGGGGTCACCCAGGGGTCACCTCTGATACTCATATCCCCTGGTTAGAGGAGTTTTTCTATAATAAGTCAGATCACTTGACCTTCGTTACATAACCTCAGTCGTCCAGCCCGAAATGTTTGATCAGCTTTTCCAGTGTGAACCGGTTGCGCAGTTTGGTAACAGTATTCTGGTTTCCAAATAATCCCTTTTCTTTGTAAGCTTGATTTCGGTCGAGGGTCTTTATCCATTCTACCCGCACGACATATTCACTGAGTTCCGAATCGTCGGCTTCTACTCCTGGGTTATGTGCCTTGCGGGGTGCTTCGAGAAAAGGTATGGATTCGCCGTCTACCTCGACTTTGAAATCCTTGATTGGCATTGATTCTTCGAGCACCGTGCCGACTGCCACATACCCTGTCGCTGGAATGTTTACGAAAATTCTCGCACCAACGAATAGCTGCTCCAGGGTGCGGCTATACCAGCGCCCACCACCGGCGCAAACAAATCCATATTTTTTGGCATCGTCCCAGTCGCGCCTTTCGTCCTCGCCAAAAGAGACATAGAAATCACGGCCGTTCCAGGTTTCTTTACCTTTTTTAGGCGACGACAGGCTCGTTTTCACTTCGGCCTGCTTTGGATCTATCAGCCACGAGCGCGACAGGTATTCATTTTCGCCGTCTCTGAAGTAACGGAAGAATACGGCGTTGATCGGGACACCGTAGTTGTCCGACAGATAATTGATTATCCGCTCTGATGCATTGTCCAGTTCAGCAGCAACGATGAGATTTTGCAGGGACTCGTTCAGTTTTTCGGGCGGGTTCGTTCCAAAGGAATCTTCAAATGCCTGCTCGAACTCTTTTCCATTGACCAGCTCTGCGTAAATGTCCGTAATCTTGCCGTAGGAGGGTGAATCTGCCCAGGAGGCGTAGTCTATGGCCTGTGCAAACACTTCTCGGGGCGTTTTGTGTCGCTTTAGCTCGATGATACTGAGATTCCCTTCTGAATTAATTGCCAGCAAGTCGATAAAGGTGCCGAAATCAGTTTGAACCTGTCTCCCAAAGAAGTGGCCCCGTTTGTCTGAACAATAAAAATCAATCCTTAAGTGGAATGCAGCCACGGGTT
This sequence comes from uncultured Gammaproteobacteria bacterium, assembly GCA_963976575.1. Taxonomy (GTDB): domain Bacteria; phylum Pseudomonadota; class Gammaproteobacteria. Next base: position 1,257 of record CAXBMV010000256.1, read on the forward strand.
ATGCTGCCTCTGTTGAGGTCAGCGAGTTAAAGTAAAACTGATCCGGGGTGATCCGGTCAAGGTTTGAATGCGGTCTTCTTTGATTATAAAACTCAAAGTAATGACCGATCTTTGATTTTGCTTCGCTGGTTGATTCGTAGGCATGCAGATAAACATGCTCGTACTTTACTGATTTCCAGAGGCGCTCGACAAAGACATTGTCTCGCCAGGCACCCTTACCATCCATGCTGATTCGAATGCTGCTGTCCTTCAGGTATTGGGTAAACGCCTGGCTGGTAAACTGGCTGCCCTGATCGGTGTTCATGATCTCGGGCTTGCCGTATTTAGCGATCGCTTCTTCGAGTGCATCCAGGCAGAAGCTGGTATCCATGGTGATCGAAATCCGGTGCGACAGCGCCCGCCGCGAGTACCAGTCCATGACCGCGGTCAGATAAACGAACCCGCGCTTCATCGGAATATAGGTGATGTCCATTGGCCATACCTGGTTGGCGCGAGTGATTGGCAGACCTCTCAGCAGGTAAGGATAAACCTGATGTTGCGGATGCCGCTTTGTGGTCCTGGGCTGACGATAGAGCGCTTCAATGCCCATTTGTCGCATCAGGGTGGCTACATGTTTACGACCGGCCTTCAAGCCCTCCAAACGCAACATGTCTCGCAACATCCGCGCACCCGCAAAGGGAGACTCCAGGTGCAGGCGATCGATGCGCTTCATCAGCGCCTGGTCACGGTCGCTGACCGGCCGTGGCAGATAGTAAACACTGCCGCGGCTGATGCCGAGCGCAGACGCCTGTTTCGTCAAAGACAATTTGTGTTCCGGATTAATCATTTTCTTGCGCTCAGCAGGCCGACCTTGGTGAGCGCGCCTTCTAAAAAATCATTCTCCAGCGCCAGCTCCCCGATCTTGGCGTGAAGTGTTTTCACATCAATGGGAGGCTCCCTCGATCCCATGCCGTCGAACGCATCAGAGGCGCGTTCCAGCAGCTGGTTCTTCCACTGGGTAATCTGGTTAGCGTGAATGTCGAATTGATCCGACAGCTCAACGAGGGTTTTATCGCCTTTGATGGCGGCAAGCGCCACCTTGGCCTTGAAGGCCGATGAATGATTACGACGCGGTCGTTTTGCCATGATATTCTCCTAATTTCCTGTGCATCAGAATGCATTAAATTAGACTACTCATCCACTTAGGGCAGTGTTCAGATTTTCGGGGCCACTTCTTTCGTACCGAGGGTTGGAATAACCATCAGACCTGATTAAACCACTCATTTAACCATCTAAAAAGTTGTTTGCTAAAGCTAATATGCCCGTGCCTTGAGCCATCGTGGTCTGGTAATACCGTTGGTATAAACCAAAGATCTGTCATCGAGTCAGGCGACCCTGCTCACCTATGGACTTGGACAAGTGTACGGCACTAAATAATTTCTGAGGCCTTAGGCCAAGGACTGTCAGTATCGATTCATCGCCACTGACAAATGTCTTCATTCAGATGGGTGACTGGTGCGTGTTAGTTCGACGCCAAACCATGAGATTTTTAGGTGCATGAATTAGTGAAAGAAACAGCATGGCCTTATGGGCCGAAATTATTTGGTTGATATTAACCGAAAGAATTTGCTTTGCCTGCTTGACCGGGAATTTCTAATGGGTGACCCCGTGCTTTTCGGACTCCATGCTTTTCGTGGATTATAGCAGAACGGGCTGGTCCATTAGCCGATATATAATAAATGTAGTTTTAATTTCAGAATTAAAATATCAATTTTACTTTTTTTCCACTTTCCAGCGAGTGATCATACCCGCTGTAATATGATCGGTAACGTGGCAGTGATATAACCAGTTACCGGGATTATCCGCGCGCATATCAACACTTCGCATAGACGTCGGCAATAATTCGACCACGTCAGTACGACGTCCATGATCAAGTACCGTTTTTCCGTGCCAATGAGCAATATGTAAATCAACCTCAGTACCCATGCCAATTAAATGCCAGCGTACTTGCTGTCCCTGTTTTGCTACCAGTCCGGTTAGATTTCCAAAAATATAACCATTAATCGCATGTTTAAGATTGGCTTCCTCCTCATCATCATCATGCTTTTCTACCTGCTCATGGTGTTGACTGTCATGATGTTTGTTTTTTTCTTGGGCGTGTAGTACTTTTTCCCGCCCATTTTCATCAAATATCATATACATTGTAGTAAATGCAATATCTACATCTTTGGGACGGGGATCTGCCTCTGAACGTTGCATGCCTTTTTTTGTTACAACAATAGTGCCAATTAATCCATCATAAATTTCTGTCACAGAGTCAACATGAGAATGATAAACCCAAACAATCGATGAGGGGTCGCTTGGTCCGGGTGCGGCGTCATGATCAGCGGTCCACGTGTAGGTAAAGGAACTGCCTGGTTTGACATAGGCGCCAGGCCCTTTCATGTCAGCCCCTTCATTTTGTTCATCGTAGTGCATTCCATGGGGATGGATACTAAGGGGTTTGTCTGTTTTATTCAGAAAATGTACTTTAAAAGTATCACCCTCTACAGCACGTAATTGTGGACCAAGGATCCCCATCCATTCTGGCTGTTTGGTTTTTGTCGTATAACTTCCGTTGGTATAACCTATGTAACGGTACTTTTTATAAACAAGATCTTTTCCCCACACATCCATACCTTTATCCGGCATGATCAAATTCTTGCCGCTGGGCGCATAATTCCAGGAAACTTTTTCTGCTGCAATCCAGTATTCCCGAACGGTTGCTGAAACCGAACTTGATAACACTACGGCTAGAAAAAATAAAAAAATCGAAATTGTTTTCGTCATGATAAAAAAACCTCAGGTATTGGGAGCTAGCTGCAAATATAATCTTGTTATGAATTAATGTTTATGTTGTTTTTTACTTTTAAGAATTTGCATAGTCCATACCCAGTAACCACTTGAGCCAAGAAAAATCATCATCATGGCAATAAAATCCGTGAAATAAATACCCCAATCACCTAATAGCCGGCCACTGTGCAGATCGAGAATGATACGTTCCAAATTTAGTCCCTTACCGCGATAAAGTTCAAGGATCTTTTGATATAACGTTTTAGGTAAAGCAGCAGAGTCTGACCAGACACTAATGGCGGTAGGTATTTTTTGCCAGAATAAGAATTTCTGGTTTGTTGTGAAAACTCCATTTGCCGCCCTGACAGCAAGTTGTTTTTTATCGGTAATTCCAATCCCTTCTATACCTGATGGAACACCTTCACTACCCGCAACGCGTTCAATGAGTTCACCATCAAGGGTGTAAATAAGTAACGTATCAAACTGAGCAATGATAATCATATTTTGATAAAGAACTGCACCGATAATGCTTTTATTGGTTTCTCCAATGGCATGGGTATCTAAATATAATTGATCATCCCACTGACTTAGCCATTGCTTTCCAATTTTATAATTCTTAATGTTTTCAGGTGCCGCGATACCATAATGATTAAGTAACCATTCTGTTTGTATATAATTTTTATCAAGCTCAAGTCGACTGGTGTGGTTAAGCATGATGCCGGTCACAGCAAGAATCAGCATAAAAAGTGCGACACTGACACCGATATAACGATGCCACTGATACATAGAACGTAATTTAATCGCGTTTTCTTTATGGCGCGTCATGGTTGTTCAATTTGTGAGGATAAAAATAAAGCCAGACGAGATAACTTGGTTAATGCACGAACTGACATGGTTGCACCAGAAATACCATCAATGTTTCGATCAAGTTGGGTGTCTGTTTGTATCGTTGCCTGTTTAAATTGCCGGGTAAAGAAATTATGACGAATTTCTTCACCACGACTTTCACGAAATATTAAAACCTTAACTTTTTCTATTTTATTATTGTTAATCACAAAACCAGCAGTAATAAGTTTATCTTTACCTATTTCTTCTAGTATCCATGCGCTACGTTGTTTTTTTTGCCAATAGCGAACCCGAAGTTGGCTAGGTTCGTGTTGTAATATTTTTATCACCGTTTTACGAATTTCCCCCGTAAGCCATATCACTTTTGCTTGAGGAAGTTCGCCTTTAAACGTTTCGTTTAAAAACGAAGCTGGCTCCTGATATGTACCGCGCGCCTGTAACGACGATACGGAGAGTAATAGTATAAA
>CAXBMV010000257.1:0-5374 GCA_963976575.1 uncultured Gammaproteobacteria bacterium
CCACGACTTATGGCTGCAGTCTGTATCGCGACCATCAACCTGAGCAATCCGACTTTCTGGTAGAAAATCTCGAAGCCAACGGCGCTCTGGTTTATGCCAAATCGAATAGCCCCGAGTTCGGTAGCGGCGGCAACACTTTCAACGATGTCTTCGCCGCCACCCGGAACCCTTACGATATCAGCCGTAGCGCCGGTGGTTCATCGGGTGGTGCTGCTGCCGCGCTCGCCAGCGGTAGCGCCTGGCTGGCCCAGGGTTCGGATCTGGCCGGTTCCTTGCGTACACCAGCCAGTTTCTGCGGCGTCACCAGCCTGCGACCATCGCCGGGGTTGATCGCGACATCGCCCGGCCTGCAACCTTTCCAGGTCTATGCCCAGGCCGGACCCATGGCGCGGGACATCGGCGACCTCGCCCTGTTTGCCGATGCGATGACAGGCGTCAATCCTCGCGCCGGACTGGCAAAGACGATGATTCCCGGCGAGTTTCAACAGGCAGCCAGCAGCGCACTGAAACCGGCCCGCGTTGCCGCGAGTCTCGATCTCGGTATTTGTGAAACCTCGGCCGAAGTTGGCGCAGTGTTTAACGCGGCGCTGGCGCAGCTGGGGAAAGACGCAATTAGCATAGAGTCAGCCCATCCCGATCTGGCCATGGCCGACGCGGCCTTCGACGTACCGCGCGCGCTCGATTACGCGCAGGCCTTCGGTGCCGACCTCGAACGCCTGCGCGATCACATCAAGCCGGAAAATATCTGGAACATCGAAAAGGGGCTGCAACTTGAGAGTGCCGAAATCCGTGCCTCGATGGATGCCCAGGGGCAGATTTTCAACAATGCCAGTGCATTCATGCAGGATTATGACCTGCTGCTTTGTCCGGCCAGTATTACCGCAGCATTTCCTGTCGAGGAACGTTACCCGGGCTTCGGCGATGGCCTCGCCTACAGTGAATACTATCGCTGGTTGAAAATTGTTTACGCGATAACCGCGACAACTCTGCCGGTGATTACCTTGCCCTGCGGCAAGACCAGCGATGGTTTGCCGGTAGGCATGCAGCTGGTCGGTAAACCGCATGGTGAGGCGCGACTGTTTGCTTACGCAGCTTACCTGGAGCAACTGTTCGCCTGGGATCCGTTGCAGGTGATACGGCGCGGTTGAATCGGACAGGGAGCGCGAATACCTCGGGAGATCCCGGACATGCGCTACGCGCATTCCGGGATGACGGTTTATTTTTATTTATCGCTATTCCGAAGGGTCACCATGAGAAACCAAAACCAACAAACGTCATCCCGGAATCGCCGCAGGCGATATCCGGGATCTCCAAACGCATATCGCGTCATTCGATATCCGCTCGCTTAACGGCTTAGTGTCTGTTCCTGAACACTGACCAAGGGAAGTTCATCACGCCGATCAAATCGCCGGTCCCAGAACCATTTTGCTGCCGTCGCTGAAACGCGACAGGCGGAAGCGCGATAAATCATATTCCACCGCGTTGTTCTGTATCAATTCGGCCATGATCTTGCCCGCAGCCGGGCCTATGCCGAAGCCATGCCCGCTGAAACCTGTGGCAATCCAAAGACCATCGATACTGGCGACACTATCCAGTACCGGCACCACGTCGGGCAACGCATCGATCATGCCGGCCCAGCTCTCCACCAACGCTATGCCGCGAAACTGCGGCAGGCGGTCGACCAGCCTGTCGGCGATACGCTTCACCGTAGCCGCGCTCGGGATCGGGTCCAGTACGCGGTGGCGGGTATAGTCTGCGCTGGCATGCAATCCGGGCAGGCGCAGTTTCAGCTTACCCATGGAAAGTTTCATCAGCGGTAGAAATTCCCGCAGGTAGCGTAAATGATGCGTCGAAGGAAGAATTTCCAGTCGGTCGGTGGCCGCTACCGTGTAGCCACCATCGAGACGACGCCTGAAGGCGATCTGGCTGCCGGAGGCATTGCCATTGAATATCGGGGGCACAGCCGCAGTGCGTGCAACGCTGGCTTTGACCGTAAGTTGCGGCAGACGCACCGAGCAGGCCTGGAGCAGAAAGGTCGACCAGGCACCGGCGCTGCACTGCACCGTCGATGCCTCTATCAAGCCCTGCTCGGTGCGCACGCCGGTAACGCGTCCATTACTCTGTTCTATCTCCAGTACAGCGCAGTTTTCGAGGATGATGACACCCCGGGCTGCGAGGGCTCTGGCCATGGCAGGGACTGCCAGCCCGGGTTCGGCGCGGCCATCGCTGGGGGTATGCAGAGCTGACTGCCAGCGCGCCGGGCAATCGACAATGAGTGCGGCCAGCTGCGACCGGTTGAGTCTTGCGCTGCGCAGGCCATAGGCAGCGGCGAAGCTATAAAAGCGATCATGCCGCGCCATTTCCTCATCGTTCTCGCATAGATAGAGACTGCCTTCGCGACGATAGCCAACATCTTCGTCGAGCTGGTCGGTGATTTCCTGCCACAGGCGCATGCTTTCCATGACGATGGGTAGTTCGGCTTCATCGCGCCCCTGTTGACGAATCCAGCCCCAGTTGCGGCTCGACTGTTCGCCGGCGACCCGGCCTTTCTCGCAGACCACAACCTTTAACCCGGCCTGATTCAAATACCAGGCAGTGGTGATGCCGGCGATGCCGCCACCGATGATGACGACATCAGCCGAGCGCGGCTGATTCTGGCTTAGGCTGTTCAAGAGTCGGAATAATGCTGCTGCCAGATAGCCTGGCAGGCGGGGCGTGCCTTGACCGCGTCGCAAAGTCGCTGCAGGCGAGGGCAACGGGTAAATAACGCGGATTTATCCTCATGCCATTGGGCCAGCATCAGCAGATAGGGGTCGATCAGCGAGTAACGGCTGCCCAACAGGAAGGGGCCTTCGCCGATTTGATCCTCGATAAGATCCCATGCGGCGTCCATGTCCAGCCTGGCCTGATCCCTGATCGGCCCGGCACAGTCTTCTCTGGCACTGTAACTATCACTGTAGTAAATGCGCAGATCGGCCTCGTAAATATTGGCCACCGCAAAAAACAGCCAGCGATAAACACAGGCGCGCTGGCTCGATGCTGCAGGTGGTAGCAACCCGGCCTGCGCAAAGCTGTCGGCAATCTGCAACATCATCGCGGCTGATTCGGTGAGTATGCTGCCATCTTCGAGCACCAGCGCGGGTACCTGACCGCGCGGATTGATGGCGAGGAATTCAGGCTGGCGTTGATCACCGGCGTCGAGATCGAGAATTTCACGTCGATATTCGGCAGCGCATTCCTGCAACAGTATCTGTGGTGCCAGCGCGCCACTGTCCTTAGCCCAATAAAGTGTATACATGCCGACTTTTCCACGAATTTTGACACGGGGATACTATCTAAAATCACGGGCTCCCGATACCATGAGCGCATCATTTTTTTCTCTCAGAGGAGACTGGCATGGCTGGATACTGGTTGGTGCGGGGTTCGGAAATCAAAGACCCGCAGGCGTTACAGGAATACGCAAAACTGTGGCCACCGATTGCGGCCAGATATGGCGCCGAAGTGATTGCCGGTAAAGGCGAAATCGATACCCGCGAGGGCAACCATTATGCGCGCCAGCTGGTGATTCGTTTCGACAGCTATGCGCAGGCCCTGGCCTGTTATGAAGATGCCGAATACCAGGTAGCGATGCTGTTAGCGAAAAAGGCCTACGACCGCGAATTGTCTATCCTCGAGGGCTAGAATCAAGCCGCACTGGCGGCGGACCGGGCCATGAGCCAAATCTGCAAAACAGGGCCGACGGACAGCCATGCCTACCCGGGTCCGGCAGTGATATGTCTTGCTGAGGACAGGTTCTACAAGTATAGTTTTGTCGATTTCACGATTTGTACAAACAAAAAAAATGACTGATTCGATTGCAATAAAGGTAGATCAAGTCAGTAAAAAATTCGGCCAGGGCAAGGAGGAAGTCGTCGCACTAGACGATGTCTCGGTAGAGATCCACGAAAACGAATTCTTTACGCTTCTGGGTCCATCCGGCTGCGGCAAAACAACCCTGTTGCGCCTGATCGCGGGCTTCGAACACGCCAGTTCAGGCCACATTCTGCTGCATGGTGACGAAATTTCCCACCTGCCACCCTTCCTGCGTCCGGTGAACACTGTTTTCCAGAACTATGCGCTGTTTCCGCACCTGACAGTGGCGCAGAATATCGGTTTCGGCCTGAGCATGCAGGACAAGCCGGGCGATGAAATCGATGCCACGGTCAATGAAATGTTACAGCTGGTGCAGATGGAGTCGATGCGTGACCGGCGCACCGACCAGATTTCCGGTGGGCAACAGCAGCGTGTAGCATTGGCGCGAGCACTGGCGCCGCATCCACGGGTATTGTTACTCGATGAACCGCTTTCGGCACTGGATTACAAGCTGCGTAAAGGTATGCAAATCGAACTCAAACGCCTGCAACTGGAAACCGGGATCACTTTTATCTTTGTCACCCACGACCAGGAAGAGGCTCTGACCATGTCAGATCGGGTGGCGGTGATGAACAAGGGGAAGATACTGCAGGTAGGCGCTCCGAACGAAATTTATGATCATCCGTCGGAACGTTTCGTCGCCGAGTTTATCGGTGATACCAATTTTCTCACCGCGGAAGTGGTCGAAGCCGATGGCCAGTCTTCCCTGCTGAAACTGGTCTCCGGAAAGACCCTCAAATCCGGGCCTACCGAGTCAGCGCTCAATAGCCGGGTCAATATCGCGATCCGGCCGGAACAGGCTTCGTTGGTGGAGGAGCTGGATTCCGCAGACCTGCAGGGCAAGGTCAGCCATGTACTCTATTCGGGTACCGATTCGCAGTTTCATATCGAACTGGATGCCGAAACCGAGTTTGTCGCCAAGATTCAAAACAGTGGCAATAACCGCCGCGACTGGCAGCGCGGGCAGTCGGTCGGAATCAAGATCCAGCCTGGTGCCGTGCAGATTCTGCGCGACTAATAGCCATGACCAGCGAATCACAGCAACTATCGGTTTACGAACAGGCGGCCCACCGGAAGGAAGCCAGAAGAAACTGGCTACTTTGTACTCCGGCCCTGGTGATCTTGTTGTTTGCCGCTTCGGGACCGCTGCTGGTGATGCTGTTTTACTCCTTTCTCGAAGCCGGAAATTACGGTGGCGTCGAGTATCGATTGTCCTTCGACGGCTGGTTCAACGTATTTTTCCACCGCGATATTTTCGACGACGTGGTTGGCCTGGCCGATGCCCATGCCTCGGTATTCTGGCGTTCGTTGAAGCTATCCGGCATGACCACCATCACCTGTCTGATCATCGGCTTTCCGACTGCTTACTTTATCGCCACGCGCCCGCGCCAGAGCCGTAATTTCTGGCTGTTCCTGATTACTATTCCTTTCTGGACCAACCTGCTCATTCGCACCTTCGCCA
>CAXBMV010000258.1:0-5357 GCA_963976575.1 uncultured Gammaproteobacteria bacterium
AATTCCTATTCCGGCATCCACTTCCAGCTTAACGGAAAGTTCGGCGGCCCCGGTCATCAGGCCTGCAATGGCTTGCTGGCAAGCTTCGACGCGGGCATCGGCAATCTCAAATACCAGTTCATCGTGCACCTGCATAATCATGCGACAGTCATCTCCTTCGACCCCGATCCAGCCATGCACGGAAATCATTGCGCGTTTGATAATATCCGCCGCACTACCCTGCATCGGTGCATTGATCGCGGTGCGTTCGGCGTACTGGCGTACATTGGCATTGCGCGCGTTGATATCGGGCAGGTAGAGGCGCCGTCCAAAAACGGTTTCGACATATCCCTGATCGCGCGCCTTTTGCCTGGTTTGCTCCATGTAGCGCTTTACCCCGGGATATCGTTCGAAATAGGTGTCGACATACTGCTGTGCCTCGTTTCGCCCTATGTTCAATTGTTTACCGAGTCCGAAGGCAGACATGCCATAAATGAGACCAAAGTTGATCGCCTTGGCGGCGCGGCGCTGCTCGATGCTAACCGAATCGAGTTGCTCGCCGAAAACTTCGGCTGCGGTGGCGCGGTGCACGTCCAGACCTTTGGCAAAGGCGCCGAGCAGACTTTCGTCACCAGACATATGCGCCATGATGCGCAATTCAATCTGCGAGTAATCCAGCGCTACAATTTTCATTCCCTCGGGAGCGACAAAGGCTTCGCGGATGCGTCTACCCTCGGCGGTGCGAATCGGAATATTTTGCAGGTTGGGGCTGGTCGACGACAGGCGTCCTGTAGAAGCTATGGCCTGTTGGTAAGAGGTGTGTACTCGTCCGGTACGCGCATCGATTTCCAGGGGTAGCTTATCGATATAGGTCGACATCAGCTTATTCAGGCTGCGATGCTCCAGCAGCATGGCCGGAATCTCGTAGTCCGCGGCCAGTTCTTCGAGCACATCCTCGGCCGTTGATGGCTGCCCTTTTGGTGTTTTACGCAGCACAGGCAGCGATAGTTTTTCGTATAAAATCGTCTGGATTTGTTTGGGTGAGCTGAGATTAAACTCCTCATCGGCCAGCAGGTAAATGGCGGATTCGATCTCGGCGAGCCTGGCCTTGATCTCTATACCCTGTTTGTTCAGCATGACGGGGTCGATTAACACCCCCGCCTGTTCAAGATCCAGCAATACATCAACCAACGGCATTTCAATTTCACGGTAAACTCGGTAAAGCGACTCATCCTGTTTCAGGGCGTCGCCAATGCGATGGTGCAGACGCATGGTGATATCGGCGTCTTCTGCGGCATAATCACTGGCCAGCTCTATCTCTATCTGGTCAAAAGTTTTTTGTTTTGCTCCCTTGCCTGCGAGGTCCTCGAAATGAATAGTGTCATGATCAAGGTAAAACCTGGCAAGGTCGTCCATGTTGTGCCGGCTTGCAGTGGAATTATAAACATAAGATTGCAGCATGGTGTCGTCGGCTATGCCGCGCAGACGAATGCCTTCGCCGATAAATATATGCGCATCGTACTTGATATTCTGTCCGATCTTGCCGATAGCCGGGTTTTCCAGTATCGGTTGCAACGCCTTTAGCACGCTGGTTTTATCGAGCTGCTTAGCCACGCCAAGATAAGCATGCCTGAGCGGAATATAACAGGCCTCGCCCGGTTCCAGGCACAGTGAGATACCGACCAGTTCAGCTTTCATGTAATCGACACTGGTGGTTTCGGTGTCTATCGCAAAACTGTCGGCCTTGCCGAGGCGTTGTACCCAGTCATCGAATTGCGCCTGCTCCAGCACGCACTGATAATTGGCATCGATTTTTTTCGCCGCCGGAAGCTTTGCCTCTGCCGGCATCTCGACATCTTCGTACCATCTTGTGAATCCATATTCACGGTAATAATTGGCCAGTTCGATGGGATCGCTTGCGGCCTGATCGAGATCTTCAATGTCGATGCCGGTTTCGCAGTCGAGCTTTATCGTCGCGAGTTCGTATGACATGGGTAAAAAGGTAAGCGATGCGCGCAGGTTTTCTCCAATCTTGCCCTTTATATCATCGGCATGCTGCATAACCGAAGACAAGCTGCCGTACTCGGCAATCCACTTTGCCGCTGTCTTTGGCCCTACTTTTGGCACTCCAGGAATATTGTCAGAACTATCACCCATCAAGGCGAGATAGTCGATTATCTGATCGGGGCGCACCTGAAATTTTTCCACAACCGTTTCTTCGGTGAGCAACAGGTTATTCATGGTATTGATCAAACGTACATTTGCGTTCACCAGCTGTGCCATGTCCTTGTCACCGGTGGAAATCAGTACCTGGTAACCCAACGCTGTTGCCTGTTGTGCCATGGTTCCGATGATGTCGTCGGCTTCGACACCTTCGATACATATCAGTGGAAATCCCTGGGCTCGAATTATTTCGTGCAGGGGTTCTATCTGTACGCGCAAATCGTCTGGCATGGGTGGCCGATTGGCTTTGTACTGATCGTAAATATCATTGCGAAAGGTTTTTCCTTTGGCGTCGAAAACTACGGCCACCTTATCGGGTTGCTCTTCCTTGACCAGCTTGCGCAACATATTGAGCACACCGTAAATTGCGCCGCTTGGATGACCGCTCGGACTGGTCAATGGTGGTAATCCGTGAAAGGCGCGGAACAGGTATGAGCTACCGTCAACCAGCACCAGTTTTTTTTCTTTCTCTTGATTCATATTCTTGCGCTACAATGCCTGCCCCGATGCAGAATCATATCACAGGCGTTAGCCCAACCGCGTCGGAAAGCCAATCACCGAGGACTTTTTAACAGCCTTTCATGTCTGTATTTACACCTGTTACGCCAGCCCAGCTGGACGAATTTCTATTGCGTTATACGCTGGGCAAAGCCACGGCTCTTTCGTCCATAGCCGCCGGTGTTACCAACAGCAATTATTATCTCGATACCGAGGCCGGGCAGTTTATCCTCACTCTGTATGAACACCACGGCGATGATGATCTCGATTATATTCTTGGCTTGCAACAGCATCTCGGCGCTGCAGGGGTTGCCTGCGCCACGCCGGTATGCGATCGCCGTGGCGCTTATTACTCGACGCTGAATCAGCGCCCGGCCGCGATCATTAAACGCGTTGGCGGTGAAGTGATAGAACAGCCCGGGGTGGTGCACTGCCTGGCCATAGGCGAGGCCATGGCGAGTTTCCATCTCGGCGGGCAGGATTATCGCCTGTCCAGGCCCAATCCACGCGGCCCCGAGTGGTGCCTGATTGCCTGTGACATGCTCGGCAATGAACTGGACGCCAGCGATCTGCAATTAATCGGGACTACGCTGGCCGACTACCGTGGTCTGGATTTGCAGACACTGCCCTGCGGGTCTATACACGCCGATTTATTTCACGACAATGCCTTGTTTGACGGAGATGCTCTGGGTGGAATCATCGACTTTGATTACGCTTGCGACGACAGTTTTGTATTCGATATTGCGGTGAGTCTGAACGACTGGGCCATAGATGCTAACGGGGAACTGGTCGACGAATCTGTACAGGCACTGCTCAAAGGTTACCAGCAACTACGTTCCCTGCAAGCCAACGAATTGGCCGCCTTGCCGCTAATGATGCGTCTCGCCGCGCTGCGCTTCTGGTTATCGCGCCTGTATGACAGGGTTTTTCCGCCCAGTGGTGAATTGATTTTGAGTAAATGCCCGGACGAGTTCCGCCGGATGCTGGTCATGCGCAGTCGCGCCGAATCGATACCGCTCTAGGTAAAAGTCTGCGCTTACTTACCCACGCAAAACTGGGAAAAAATTCGACCCAGTAAGTCATCACTGCTGAACTCCCCGGTTATTTCTGCCAACTGGCGCTGTGCCTGACGCAAATCTTCCGCCATTAATTCTCCCGAACGCGTCTGCGCAAAAATTTCCGCTGCCTGTTTTACCGCGTCGCGCGCGCGCGTAAGAGCCTCGACGTGGCGACGTCTGGCCAGTATCACCTGGTTATCCTGGTTATAATCGACGCTCTGCCCGGTAATTCGCTGGATCAAGGTTTCCATGCCCTCTCCAGTGACGGTGGAAATATACAAACCTTCCGCTTCCTCCCGTTTTACGGCCTCGATCAAATCGCATTTGCTGTAAACCAGCAGCAGTGATTCGCTGTTTAAACCCTCGATAATGTCTTTGTCGGCAGCGCTAATACCTTTGCTGGAGTCGACCAGGAAGATGACCACGTCGGCGTTGGCGATTTCGGCGCGGGCACGGCGTATGCCCTCCTGTTCCACCGGGTTGTCTGATTCGCGCAGCCCGGCGGTATCGTTGAGGCGTATCGGTATACCCTGGAGTGAAATATGCTCGCGCAACACGTCGCGCGTTGTGCCTTCTATTTCGGTCACAATGGCGGCTTCGTATCCAGCCAGGTAATTCAGCAGGCTCGACTTGCCCGCATTCGGAATCCCGGCAAGGGCAACGCTCAGACCATCGCGCAGGGTGCGTCCCTGTTCCGCCTGATCCAGCAAGCCTTGCAAACCGTCTATCGACTCCTGCAGGCGTTTCTGTATATCGCTATTTTCAAGGAAGTCGATTTCTTCTTCGGCAAAATCCAGCGCCGCCTCGATAAAGGCGCGCAAATGAATAATGCCTTCGACCTGTAGATTAACCTGACTGGAAAAGCGTCCCTCCAGAGAGCGCATAGCAGCGCGTGTTGCAGCACGGCTACCCGACTCTATCAAGTCTGCGATGGCTTCTGCCTGGGCTAAATCGATTTTTCCATTGAGGAAAGCACGTTGCGAAAATTCTCCGGGTTGAGCCAATCGTGCGCCCAGTTGGCAAACTCTTTGCAAAAGCATGTCGAGCAGAATTGGGCCACCGTGGCCCTGAATTTCAACGCAGTCTTCACCGCTGAAACTATGCGGCGAGCGGAAGTAAAGGCACAGGCCATGGTCGAGGACTTCGCCGTCGCCATCATAAAACCTGCGCAACTGGATACGGCCTGGTTGAAGCTGGCTGGCGCTAATCGATTCTCCGATGGCTAGCGCCGCCGGACCCGACAGGCGCAAGATGCCTATGCCACCAATTCCAGGTGGCGTTGCAATCGCGGCGATGGTGTCAGCTGAATCCATGGCGGTTTTGCCGCGCGAGCTAATGCCGACTACTTGGTCGCGCCGGCCTCGATGCGCTTGGTTATTATCCACTGCTGGGTGATTGACAGGGTGTTATTCACTACCCAGTACAATACCAGCCCGGCCGGGAAGAAGGCGAAGAAAATACTGAACACGAAGGGCAGGGCCATCATGATTTTCGCCTGGATTGGATCGGGTGGCGGTGGGTTCAGGCGTTGCTGGATAATCATGCTGATACCCATGATGACGGGCAGTACGAAATAGGGGTCTCTTACCGACAAATCAT
>CAXBMV010000259.1:0-5343 GCA_963976575.1 uncultured Gammaproteobacteria bacterium
CTTCACCCTGCACTGCCACCAGCACCTCACGGAAGGCTCGCGATAACGCCGCCGAAGGCGATGTGTGGATCGCCGGTTCGATGTCGAGCATGCCGCCCCTGACCAGCCAGCGCGAAGTGGCTACCGGTGCGCATGTCGAAGCCAGCTACCAGGAGTTAGCCGATGTGCTCGCCGAGGCCGGGGTGGATTTAATCATCGCCGAAATGATGCGCGATCTGGAAAATGCCAGCATTGTCATCAAGGCAGCACTGTCGACCGGGCTGCCGGTATGGATTGGTTACAGCGCGATGATGGCCGAAGACGGAATCGATGTGCGCAGCCTGCGCTGGAAGAATGCCGACGATGGTGTCAGCCATGATTTTGCCGAACTGGTAAAAACCCTGAGTCCGCTGGGCGGGCAGGCAGCCGGCATCATGCATACGCGCGTGGATGATATGGACGCGGCGCTGGAAGTGCTGGGTCGGCACTGGTCGGGGCCTAAACTCGCCTATGCCGAAACAGGGAAACTAAATCCACCCGAGTGGGAATTCGAGGAGATTTGTGCACCCGAGGAATACGCCGCCGAAATCGCGGACTGGATCAAAGTCCGTGGTGTACAAATCGTCGGCGGGTGCTGCGGCACCGGCCCCGATCATATCCGCGCACTGAAGACTCTGATAGATAGCCTCTAGCCATTTAATATTCGTTTTCGAAGTGATCGAGCGCGGCGTCTATCGCTGCAACCGCGATATCGGCCTGTGCCTTGCTAAATGGCAGCGGTGGACGCAGTTTCAGTATCTGTCCATAACGACCCGAGTAACCGGTGATTACCCCCTGATCTACTATGAGGGTGCCGAGGTGGCGCATTTGCTGACGCGACAGCGGTGCTTTGCTGTGTGAGTCACTCACCATATCCAGTCCCCAGAAAAGACCACAGCCCTGCAGGTCGCCGATCGAGTCGTGACGGCTGGCCAGTTCGCGCAGACCTGCTTCGAGATAGGTGCCGGTATCCAGCGCGTTTGCCAGCAGATTTTCGTTGTCTATAACTTCGATAACCGCCTTGCCCACCGCGGCGGAAACCGGATTGCCGCCGAAGGTGTTGAAGTAATGATATTTTTTCGAATAAGCCGTGGCAATTTCACGACTGGTCGCCATCATCGCCAGCGGATGCCCGGCGCCCATCGGTTTGCCGCAGGTGATGATGTCCGCTTTGAACTGGTAGTGTTCGCAACGCCACCAGCTTTGGCCACTGCGGCAGTAACCTGCCTGTACTTCATCGTCGATGATGAGGCCGCCGCGGCGACGCACTTCTGCGCAAAGCCCGAGCACATAATCGGATGGGGCGACCAGCGGGCCGTTGGAATCCCACACCGGGTCGATTAACAGCGCCGCTGGCTTGTGCCCGCGTTTTTCCAGTGCATCCAGTTGCTCTACTGCGAGCGCCAGGTATTTGGCCGCCGCATCGGGGTCGTCACGGCCATAGGGGCCGCGGTAAAGATTGGGCGGCTCGATCACGGCCAGCCAGTCGGGCCTGTCACTGGCAGGGTAACTATCGGTGGACAATGCCCTGACCAGTTGCGAATTGCCGTGGTAAGAGGCTTCGGTGACTATCACGCCTTGATTACCGGTGACATGCTGTGCGATTTGTACGGCCAGATCATTGGCCTCGGTGCCGGTGCAGGTAAACAGGCAGACATCGATATCGTCGGGCAGTTTTTCGCCGAGCATTTCGCCCAGCTCGACTATGCCCTCGTGCAGGTAGCGCGTGTGCGTATTCAGCGTTGATGCCTGTTTGCATAAAGCTTCGACCACGTGAGGATGGCAATGACCTACCGAGACCACGTTGTTATAACAGTCCAGGTATTCGCGTCCGTCGTTATCCCACAGCGACAAGCCCTGTCCGCGTACCAGATGCAGGGGCTGTTCGTAAAAATTCTGGTAGGTCGGGCCCAGCGCCTTCTTGCGGCGGTCGATCAGGTCGGAATGGTGCATCGATTTCCTCGTAGCTTAGAGCTTGCAAAGATCAAAAATAGCGTCACGAAAATCGCTGGCGCCGATGTCGCGCAACTTCACCAGGCTTTTCATCAAGCCGGGACGCGCCTCGCGCACGTAGTCGGAAGCAGAGGCATTTTGCGCGATTTTAAAGTCGAATAATAATACCGTCAGGGTTTCCCGCGCCAGCATCGTATCAAACAATAAATCGATTTCCCCGGTGAGCAGCGGAAATTCCGCGTGATAACCGGCCACGGCATGGGCGACGCAATCCTGCGCCGAGATGCTGCGTTCGACGAAGCCGAGGCAGAGTATGGCGAGATCACAGACGATGGCACTTTTTATCATATCGCCAAAATCGATCAGACCGACCACTGTTTCTGAGTCCGCATGGGGGCGCAATAAATTATCCTGATGCGCGTCGTGGTGAACTACCTGTCTGCGCTGCCCGGGCAGGCGTGAAAGAACCCTGCGTTTCAGCAATGGCCGCAACGCCGCCTCGAGGGCGCGAATATCGGCCGCGCCGCTGTTCCAGATGGCATCGTCGTCGAGCAGGCCATTGCCCAGGTCCCAGGCGAGGTAGTGCTCCTGTGCCGGATCGGAAAAGCCTTTCAGCGCGGCGGAAACCCGGCCGAGAAAATGACCGGCGTTAGCAGCCAATCCAGTTGTGGGGGGGGCTCCGGCGGCTAGCGGCAAGCCGGGCAGGTAAGATAAGACCCGTAGAGGGTTGTCGCCATTCTGCATCTTTGCGTAAAGCGCTGCGTCCCGGGTTTTGATAATTCTCGGCAATATCAGGGCAGGATCTCTTTGCTGCAGCTGCTGCAGTGCGCGGCAGTGGAAGTCGACCACGGCAAGGTCTTCGCTGTCGCCGGAAATCTTCACCAGGTAGGTTTCCCCAGCAGTGCTGTCGAGGCGAAAGTTTTGATCGCGTTCGCCTTCTAGCGGATACAACTGCCCGCCAATGCCAAAGCGGGATTCGAGGCGTTCGAGGATTTGCTCTGTATTAAAGTTCGGTGGCGCAAAGCCGAAGCTGTCTGCGAGTGACATTGTGTCTTGAATCCCCATGGTTCGAGTCGATGGCAAGCGAAGTCCTGATGACTTCAACCGGTATTATCGCGCAAAGCTTATCCGATTGATAAATGTAGATGCTGCAAATCACCAATGATTCGGGAGCAGAAACCAGTTTTTCTTCCAGGTATCGAGAAAAGAAAATTGACCCCGAGACCTGCGGCAGGCAATTGAGCCCTGGTATTGCTGTGCCGGGCAAGTTTTACAAACAGCGCGGCAGCCAGGGATTTTGGTTATACTTTTTGCGTTTTCGGGTCGGTTGAATGCATATCAATAACCAGCATAAGGCCTGGCTTAACCCATTCGGAGGAAATGAAATGATGGTAGCAACACAACGGATCCGCGTGGAATGGGCGCATTGCGATCCGGCCGGGATTATTTTTAACCCGCATTACTATATCTGGATGGATTCCGGCACCCATGCCCTGTTGCAGGCTGCGGGCTTTGACCTGATTGGAAATACCCATGGTGACAAATTGTTTCGTGGCTGTCCGCTGGTTGCCAGCAATATGGAATTCAAACGCCCGCTTTACTTCGGCGATATTACCCTGCTGTCTTCACGCGTGGAAAAATTCGGCAATACATCCTTTGTTGTCGCCCATGAGTTCAGGCAGGGCGACACCGATAAACCGGTCGCCATGGGCAGGGAAGTCAGAGTCTGGGGTTATTCGGACGAAGTCAATCCTGCGAAACTGGTGGCGCGACGCATGCCCGACGACGTCAGGGAAATGTTGTCGGTGGAAAAAACTGTCGATGTCTCTGCTTGACGCGCGCAAACATGTAGAATAGTTTTTTAGACTGCAACCCGGTTCGAAACAATCGAGGAGATTGACGCGATGGTCACATTCATAATCCTGTTAAACGTGAAGAGTAACAAGATCACCGAAATTGCCGAACAGCTGGCCAGCATGAATGAAATTTCGGAGGTTTACTCGGTCACTGGAAACTATGATCTGGTCGCCATAGTGCGCACAAAGACTACCGATGATGTTGCCGAACTGGTGACCAATCATCTGGGCAAGATAGAAGGCATAGAGCACACCGACACCATGCTTGCCTTCAAGGCTTTCTCCAGCCACGACCTCGAATCGATGTTTTCGATCTAGTCCGAAATTCCTGTGCCTTTGTTGTGCAAACCGCCACTGCGGGCGTCGGTCGCGTAGGTTTTTTGCGGTGCCCGACTAGCGGCATTATTGCCTTCGGCGAGCTTTGCCAGTAAAACCAGCAGTTGTTTGCCTTCTTTTGCATCCAGCGGTGCAAGAATTCGCGCCTGTGCCTCGCTAACCGCCGGCAAGGCCGCTCGAACCAGTTTCTCACCGGCAGAGGTTATGCTGACGATCTTGGCGCGCTGATCCTGCTGCGATCGGTCGCGCCGCAATAGGCCGCGTTGTTCGAGCTTGCCCACCATCATCGCGATAGAGGTTCTATCCATCGCGGTTATACCCCCCAGACTTACCTGATCCAGCGGACCATTGCCTTGCAGGGTCTGCAATATGGCGAATTGCAGCGGTGTCAGTTTGAAAGCGGCGCATTCTTCGAGAAATATGGCAACCCCGATCTGGTGGCAGCGGCGTAACAGGTGGCCGGGCATTTCTCCTATGGGTTTTTTTTTCATTACAGCGCGTCCGGTTGTTGCATCGGTGCTGCTCGTTTGAAGGCGTCCAGCGCATCGCAGGCAGAAAAAATTCGCTCGATGGTCGGGTAGGCGGACAAATCGATATCGAAGCGGCGATTATTCCATACCTGCGCGTAGAGGCAGCAGTCGGCGTAACCCGGACTGTCGCCATGACAGAAAACGCCGGTAGCCTGGTGGCTGGTCAGCATTTGTTCGAGTGGCTCAAAACTGGTCTTGACCCAGTGGCAAAACCAGGCGGCGATTTCCTCGTCGTCGGCGCCGAACTGCTCGTCGATGAAATCGAGTACGCGCAGATTGTTCAGCGGATGGATTTCCAGCGCGATCAGCTGCGCCAGCGCACGCACCCTTGCCCGCTCCAGCGGGCTCCCTGGGAGCAGCGGGTTTTGCGGATAGGCTTCATCCAGCCATTCCATGATGGCCAATGACTGGGTCAGCACAGTGCCATCTTCGAGTTCCAGGGCCGGCACCAGGCCCTGCGGATTGATACGCAGGTATTCCGGGGTTTCAGCTTCGCCGGCCTTCAGGGCATAGGATTGATAGGCATAATCCAGACCTTTCAGGTTCAATGCGGCGCGCAGTCGCGTCGAGGTCGAGCTGCGGAAAAAATTATGCAGCAGCAGCCGTTGGCTCATTTGCGTTCGCCAATGGTTGTGGTCAGCCTGCCCAGC
>CAXBMV010000260.1:0-5330 GCA_963976575.1 uncultured Gammaproteobacteria bacterium
GATACCTGGTTTGAATGTCGACAGCAGGCATGAAAACTCAGAGGGTCATCACCACCGCGCTGCAGTCGTACAGATCCTGGTAAATTTCTTCGATCTGTTTTTGACTATAGGCAGTAAAGGTCACTGTCAGGGCGATATACTTACCGCCACTGCTTTCGCGCTTGCTCAGTTCAATCGATTCGGACTGCGGGCACCGAGCCCTCACCAGCTGCAAAACTATGTCTTCAAAGTCCTCCCCCCGACGACCAAATACCTTGAGCGGAAACGGCTCTGGATAGTCGATCAGGGCTAGCGCATCGACATTCACTTGCGGGGGTTCGGACATTAGCGAAACATAAGCTTGATACTATCCAGGGCTCTGATAATCAGGCTGCCTTGTTCGATAGTCTGCGTGGCGACTATGTCTTCGCTGACGATAACCTCGTCATCGAGCTTGATCACGACCCGGCCCAACTGGGTTCCCTGGGTTACCGGCGCCGATATTTCGCTATCGACTTCCATGCTTGCATCGAGATCGGAATAGCGTCCCCGCGGGATAGTAATATGGATGTCGCGACCGACTCCCATGGATATTTGCTCCTGCTCGCCATACCAGATACGCGCGTTCTTGAGCACTTCGTTAGCGCGATACAGACGGTGGGTTTCGAAGAAGCGGAATCCATAGTTGAGCAGGGACTGGCTTTGCTGGGTGCGCGCCTTGTCCGAGTCGGTACCCAGCACTACTGCAATCAGTCGCATCTCACCGCGCAGCGCCGAAGACACCAGGCAATAGCCAGCGGCCTCGGTATGTCCTGTCTTCACGCCGTCGACAGAATCGTCACGCCACAACAGGCGATTGCGATTGTACTGACGGATTTCGTTGAAGGTATATTCTCTTTCCTTGTACAGCCGGTATGACTCGGGGAATTCCTTGATAATTGCCCGTGTCAGCAGGGCTATGTCGCGTGCGGTACTGTAATGATTTTCGTCTGGCCAACCGGTTGCATTGACGAAATTGGTATTCATCATGCCGAGTAACTTGGCCTGGTGGTTCATGTAACCGGCGAAGGCAGCCTCTGAACCGGCAACATGCTCGGCCAGCGCAATACTGGCATCGTTGCCGGACTGGATAATCAGGCCCTTCAGCAGATTCTCCACCGAAACATGCTTACCCACCTCGACAAACATTTTCGAACCCTTCATGCGCCAGGCCTTTTCGCTGATAGTCACCATTTCATCCAGTGAAATATCTCCGGCGGCAATCGCCTTGTCGACCAGGTAAGCGGTCATCAACTTGGTGATACTGGCGGGCTCGACGCGCTGGTCAGGGGCTTTTTCGGCAAGTACCTGACCACTGTCGAAATCGACCAGGAAAAAGCTGTCGGCGCTGAGCGTAGGCGGATCGGGGATGGGTTTCGGGGCTGCGGAGACCAGCGGCGCCTGCGTGGAAAGCGTTACCAGTGCGAGCAAAAAAATCAGTGTTTTCATTGAGAAGCAACGTGGGGTGAACTAATGTGCCGCGATTGTAACGATCCCAGCTATGCCCCTCAAGGTTTATTCGGTTTCATCCTGGACTACGATGCGGGCAGTCAGGTATCCCTTGTCCCTTAATCTCCTAACCACCGCATTGGCTTCGTCTATATCGTACATGGGGCCGACACGTACCCGAAAATAGAGCCCGTTGTCGGTTTGCAAACTGGATACCCTGGCGCTGGATTCGTTGGCCCTGTGCAGATTTTCTACCAGCCTGTCGGCATTTTCTTCGCTGGCAAACGAACCCATCTGGATATATAGCGGGCTTCCCTTATCGTCCAGCTCAACCAGTGGCAGGGTACGTACTGACTTTCCGGGAACCGACTCGCCAGCTTCGAGCACGCTGATTTCAACATTCGCGGTACCGGGGCCGTCGACGCCAAGCTTCTTTGCCGCGGCATAGGACAGATCGATGATACGCCCATCGATAAACGGGCCACGATCATTCACCTTGACCACGACGCTACGTCCGTTATCGAGGTTTTTCACATGCACGTATACCGGTATCGGCAGGGTTTTATGCGCCGCTGTCATTGCGTGCAAATTGTAGACTTCCCCACTGGAAGTCTTGCGCCCGTGAAACTTGGTGCCGTACCAGGAAGCAATACCGCGCTGTACAAACCCCTCGCTGCTGTCGAGTACATGATAGCGCTGCCCGAATACGACATAAGAGGAAGGATTGCCCCGACCGGATGGTGTGGTCGCCGGCACCCCGCCGCCAGAGGGGTTGCCCCTGTCGCCTATCGGCACGCCGAAGGTACAGGCTTGCAGCGCGATAAACGCTGACATAAGCAATGTCAGCCGAAGCGCAGTCATAGAGTGGATTTAAACTTGTGGCTAATCAATTTTGCCAACTGGTACACCGCCATGGCGTAGAGATCGCTGTGATTATAGCGGGTTATCACGTAGAAATTTTTGAAACCGACCCAGTATTCGCTGTGGTCTTTTTGCTCCAGGCGGATCAGCGCTACCGCTGTCTGGTCATCGATTTCGAACTTCGACTTCAGCCCATTCTGCTTCAAATCCAGCCATATATACCCCGGCTTCACACTCGGTACCAGCTTATCAGCGAGCTTGGCATCGACCGTCTCCAGCGGCCGCGCCACCCGACCTTCGCGCTGCCAACCGTGCTTCACGAAATAATTGGCGACGCTGCCAAGAACATCGGGAATGCTATCGAAAAGATTGATCTGGCCATCACCATCAAAATCGACAGCGTAGCTGCGGTAGCTGGAGGCAATAAATTGCGGCAGGCCCATAGCACCCGCGTAGGATCCACGCAGGCTGCGCGCATCAAGGTTTTGCTCCTTCACCAAAAGCAGGAACTGCTCCAGTTCGCGTCCGAAAAAACTGGCTCTCTTGGGGTAGTCGAAGGCGAGAGTTACCAGGCTGTCGAACACAGGGTCCTTGCCCCTGTATACGCCGTAAAAGGTTTCTACGCCGATAATGGCAACAATTATCTCCTCGGGCACTCCGGTTTTCAGAGAAACCGATTCGAGCAGTTCGCGGTGCTTTTGCCAGAATTCGACGCCGCGGTCGATACGCTTGTTTTTGACAAAAATCCTGCGGTATTGATGCCACTGCAATTCCTTTTCGGCAGGCCTGTCGAGACGGTCAAACAAATGCTCCTGCTTTTCCACCTGCGAAAACAGCACAACCAGTTCCTGCTCGCTGTAACTGCTGGCGGCGGCGACGCGCTGGATAAAGGCGACAACATCCTTGCGCCCACGGTAATCCCCTTCGCTAATTTCCAGCGCAGCGGCTTGTGCCGACCCCAGCATCAATACAACTATTAATAATATTTTCATTAGCCCATAAACCGCTTCGCCGATCGAATCGACATGATTAATCCGAAACCCACCATCAGCGTGACCATAGAAGTGCCGCCATAACTGATCAGCGGCAAAGGTACACCCACGACAGGCAGCATACCCGTGACCATTCCGGTATTGACAAAAAGGTAGACAAAGAACGTAAGACTTAGTGCCCCCGCCAGCAGGCGGCCAAAATTCTCGGTGGCGTGGGCCGCTATGTACAAGCCTCGAAAAATAATCGACAAGTAGAGCAAAATCAACACAACACTGCCAAAAAATCCAAATTCCTCGCCAAACACAGAAAAGATGAAATCGGTGGATCGTTCGGGAATAAAATCCAGCTGAGACTGGGTGCCATTAAGCCATCCTTTGCCGTATACGCCTCCCGAACCTATCGCAATTTTCGACTGGATTATATGGTAACCGGAACCCAGCGGGTCGCTTTCGGGATTGAGCAGCGTGAGTATGCGCGAACGCTGATAATCGTGCAAAGCGAACTTCCACAGCAATGGCGCCATCATCGAAAACAGCAGGGCCAGCACCACCATGATGCGCCAGCGAACACCGGCCAGGAAAAGGACGAAAAAACCAGCGCTACCCACCAGGATTGACGTTCCAAGATCGGGCTGGCGCGCGATAAGCAATACCGGTATCAGCACCAGCACGCTGGATACAATCAACTCCTTCCAACCTACCGGCAGGCTGCGTTCGGCTAGATAGGCAGCGACGATCATCGGCACCGCGAGCTTGAGAATCTCCGAGGGCTGGAAGCGTATAAAACCGATATCCAGCCAACGCTGCGCACCCTTTCCTACCTCGCCGAAAAACATCACCGCCACCAGCATTATCACACCGAGCAGGTATATCCAGATTGACATTTTTTGCAACAGTCGCGTCGGCATATTGGCCACCCCGACCAGCAGAAGCAAGCCTGCTGCAAGGCGGGTGCCCTGACGTATCACGAGGGTATCATCCGAGCCGCTGGCGCTATACAGCACCATTCCGCCAAACAGGCTGAGCAGGATCAACAGAGTCAGCAGCACAGGATCCAGCCTTAGCGCATCCAGCACCCTGCGTGTTATCGATACGCTATCGGTATCGAATGAGTGATTCATGGTTTCTCCAACAGGTAAGCATCCATTATACGCCGCGCAATCGGTGCGGCTACGGTACTGCCGTGGCTTCCATTTTCGACGATTACCGCTACTGCAATTCGCGGCTTTTCGACCGGCGCGTAACTGATGAACAGGGCGTGGTCACGCAGCCTTGCGGCCACCGTTTCCTCGTCGTATTCCTCATCCTGCGCGACTCCGAAAACCTGTGCGGTACCGGTTTTACCGGCAACGCGATATTTTATATTATGTCCGATACCGCGTGCGGTACCACGTAATCCATGCACCACTTCGACCATCGCCTTGCGAATATGCTCCCAATTGACCTGGCGTTGTACCTTGTATTGGCCGAGCAGCTCGCTGCCAGTCTCAATAATTTGATTGTCGCGAACCTGTTCTATCGATCTGACCAGATGGGGCCTGTATCTTTCACCGTTCAGTGACAGCGCCGCCACCGAGTTGGCCAGTTGCAGGGGTGTCACCAGCAGCGCTCCCTGCCCAATACCGGTAATCAGTGTTTCCCCGGGGAACCACGGCAGATTTTGCACTCTGCGTTTCCATTCCCGCGATGGCAACAGTCCGTTTTGCTCCCCGGTGCTATCGATACCGGTTGGTTTGCCAAGACCAAAATGCTCCAGAAACGAAGACATACGATCTATGCCAAGGCGATAAGACAGGTCATAGCGGCGCGGCTCGTTAGGCAACTGGTAAAAGCCTTCGCAAAATACCTTCTTGTCTTTCTGGATCACGCTGTTTTCCAGCCCGGCCAGTCCGAATATTGGCTTGGTTGTCGACCCGGGAGGATATTGTCCGGAGAGCGCGCGGTTGAACAAGGGCCTTCGCGTTGAATTCCTCAGACGGTCGTAATCCTCGTAGCTAATGCCATTTACAA
>CAXBMV010000261.1:0-5308 GCA_963976575.1 uncultured Gammaproteobacteria bacterium
TTTCCGATATTGTTTTCCAACGCCTGGCAAGTTTATCGCGAGGGTAAAATCAGGCAGACCCTGCGCGATTACTGGCGCTTTGCGCTGGCCTTGATGCTGATGATTGCAGCCATGACATTTGTTACTGCGCGTATCGATGAGCGTTTGCTGGTGATGATGCTGGGTATCGTCATACTGCTGTTTTCACTGACCAATCTGATCAGCATGCCGCCGCGGCTTCCCGAGCGCTACGATGCGCTGGCCCAATGGATTGCGGGGACTCTTGCCGGCGTGCTTGGTGGTATTACTGCAATCTGGGCGCCACCAACCGTTATTTATCTGATGGCAAGACGCGTGGACAAGAATGAGTTTGTGCGCGCCAGTGGCCTGCTGATTTTTCTTGGCAGCATCCCCTTGTGTATCGGATTCTGGAATGCGGGTCTGCTCAGCGGAGACACCGCGATGTTATCGCTGGCGATGGTAGTGCCCAGTCTGGCTGGATTTAGTCTTGGCGAATTGCTGCGCAGACGTCTCAGGGCCGAGCGCTTCCGCAAACTGGTGTTGTTAATATTTCTGGTGATGGGGCTGAACCTGATCGCTAAAGCGATATTGCTTTAGCGATCAGCCCCGGGTAAATCTTCAGCCGTCGAAGTTAAGCGCGGCAACAATGCTGTTGAGTTTGTTCTGCTCTTTGCTCTGCCCCTCGAGGCTGGAATTGGCGCTGTCTGCCAGCGCCTGCGCCCTGTATTGCTGGTTGCACAGTTTGATTTTTTGCTTGATGCGGTCCAGCTGTGGCTGGATGTGATCCATGTGCTTTACCCATGCTTCGATGCACAGTCCATTATCCTTGTCGATTTTCACCGAGGGATCCATTTTACGGCCTAGCGCGTTAAAGTCTTCGCACCAGTCGCTTGGTGCCTTCACCGCCAGGGTGAAAAAAACGTCGATATAGGCTTCCTTGCGAACACGCGGGGGGCGCTCTGTATCGATGCTGACGATTTTGATGTCGTTAATGACTTGCATGTTGCCTGCTCCGGGTAAAAGAACATTGAAAAGTGTTTCCAGTGTTCAAGCTGAATTTCCATGGGCTGGTAGAATGTAACAGCGCCCCGACTCGCTGGATGCAAGCCGGGGCACAATTCCTTTCCCAGTATGGGTTCGAAAATTAATCGCTGTCGGTCAGACCCGATGGCGTCGCTGGCGCAGCGGTTTTACTTGGCGGGTTTGCGCGCCGCATAAGCGGAATAACCAAGCGCCGCGCGTCGATTCAAGTTCTCGACGAATTCCTCGGCGTGTTCGGTAACCGATTCGAGCGTGCCGGGGCGCTTGCCACTGATTTGTGAAGGACCCTGGCTGATCACGTAATCGTACCAGTCACCACCGCTCATCCCTTCGGGCGGTTTCGATTTCTCGATGCTGGTAACGCGGAACTTTCGATCAAAAACTTCTTCTACGGGTTGTTCGCTCATATCGACTCTCTTGGTGAAATTCAGGCTGCGGCGCGTCTGCCGCGATGATTACCCTGGTTGGAGCGCCTGGGTTTCCCCTGATTGCCGGGGCGCCCCCGTTGTATCGGCTCTGCCTTGATCGACGGATCCGGCAGGAACCCATCGATAACGGTTTTCGGGATTTCGCGCTTAATCACTTTCTCGATATCTCTGAGTAACTTGAGTTCGTCGACGCAAACCAGAGAAACCGCTTCGCCACCGTTTCCGGCTCTGCCGGTACGACCAATACGGTGAACATAGTCTTCCGGGATGTTGGGGAGTTCGAAATTGACGACGTGGGGTAGCTGGCTGATGTCCAGTCCACGTGCGGCGATATCGGTAGCGACGAGTACGCGCATTTTGCCCGATTTGAATTCTGACAGTGCCCGCGTGCGCGCACCCTGACTCTTGTTGCCGTGGATCGCAGACGACATGATGCCATCCTTGTTTAATTGTTCGGCAAGTTTGTTGGCGCCGTGCTTGGTGCGATTGAATACCAGCACCTGTTTCCAGTCGCTGCTGCTGATTAAGTGTGAAAGCAGTTCGCGTTTGCGGCTTTTGTCCACCGGGTGAACGCGTTGCTGAATGGCCTCAACTGTAGTGTTCTGTCGGGCCACTTCGACCAGTGCGGGTGAATCGAGCAAGCCGTTGGCCAGCTTTTTGATATCGTCGGCAAAGGTAGCGGAAAATAGCAGTGTCTGTTTGTGCTTGGGCAGCAATGCCAGCAGTTTGCGAATATCGTGGATAAAACCCATGTCGAGCATGCGATCGGCTTCATCGAGTACCAGCAGTTCGACCTGGGACAGGTCGACAGAGCGCTGACCGACATGATCGAGCAGTCGTCCCGGGGTCGCGGTAAGAATATCGACACCACGGATTAACTTTTGCTTTTGCGGATTGATGCTGACCCCGCCAAAGACTACCGTGGACTTAAGCGGCAGGTACCTGCCATAGCTTTCTATGCTTTCCGCCACCTGGGCGGCGAGTTCGCGGGTGGGGGTTATCACCAGTGCGCGCAACGGGCGTCTGCCGGAGTGTGTTTTTTGTGATTCCATCAGGCGTTGCAGTAACGGCAAGGTAAAACCAGCTGTTTTTCCTGTACCTGTCTGGGCGGCGCCCATCAGGTCGCGGCCTTCCAGTATGTAGGGAATAGCCTGTAGTTGTATCGGGGTTGGGGTGCTGTAACCTTTTTCGGAAACGGCGCGAACTAGCTCGGTGCTTAAACCAAGGGATTCAAATGTCATCTATGTGTGTTCTCTTGCAATCGACCCGCCAAATATCATGTGTAAATGTATTTGCTACGGTCAGGGAAGATTTTGCTATTTTGTTGGTGGGAAATCGGGAAGGATTACCTGGTTAATGTGGGTGCAGACCGATCGGCACCTGATTGTGCATCGCAGTATACATGATTTTGAGGTGAATATCTGATCTAATTTATTGCAGCCACGCAGGCTAAAAAATTATCCCGTGCAGGGCAGTCTCAACTATAATCCGTGCTCCTGACTAAACATCGCTTCGCTGGACGGCTGGGCTAAAAAGATTGTGAGATAACAAAATCGATTATGGCAAAGTTAAGTTCAATTCTATTCAAGCGCAGCCTCAACCAGTTCCTCGACTGCAGCGATCTCGACAAAAATCAGGAAGTCTTCCGGCGATTATCTGGATATTATCCTCGAGTCGATCATCCATGCACCACTGGCGCATGGCGAGGTCTTGAAAGCAATCTGCCAGGAAAATGTTGAAGGCTTTTCCGAAGAGTTTTTCCTCGACAATCTTTCCCACGACGAGACCGTGTACCGCACTTCGGTGACCGACATCCTCTCGCATTCAAAAGCAGTGCATGCCGACAAGCTGTACAAGCGCCTGCACGAACCGGGTGCTTCGGCTGCCGAAATTATCGACCTGCTCGGTGTACAGGCAAGACTGCTCAAGCCCGAAGAAATCATCAACAATGCGTTAAAACTGGATACCGCCTATGCCATTCAGCTGCTCAAGCTGGTGGAAGGTTCGGAAATTCCAATCGACTTATCGCGTTTGCGTTTTCAAACCGGGAAAATCAAAAACCCGATTTTTAAAGGAAATTTGCTGCGTTATTTCAGCCGTGTCGAAGAGGCCGAAGTGGCGCCGTTAATCATCGAATTTCTTGCCGATTCCAACAAGACAGTGGTACTCGAAGCGCTGAATGCGTTGCGGCGCCTCAATGTCGGATTCGATGTTTCGGTATTGCTGCCCCTGCTGGCAGGCATGACCGAGGTGGAGCAGGCACTCGCCATCGAAGTCATAGAGAAGCAGGCCAACTCGGTGCTGATTGCAAAACTGGCCCCCTACCTGTCCGGCAAGTCGGAGCTACTACAGGCTGCCATCGGCCGCATAATTGGCAATTATGCGGATCGCAAGAGTTTCGAGGAATTCCTGTTAAACCTGGAAAAAGAAGATACCTGGGTGCGCGAGCAAGCGGTCGAGTTCCTGCAGAAACTGAAAAATAAAAATCTGTTCAAGGTTGCCGCCGAACTGAATAGCCACGAACAGGAATTTATCCGCGCCAGTGCGCAGAAAATTGCCGGCTACCAGCTGGGCGCCAGCGATCTGGAGAAAATCGGAAAATTCGCGCTCAGCGACGACTGGCAGGTACGCCAGCGCGCGATCCAGACCCTCAGCAAATCAGGTAACCGGGCCTCGGTAAAAATTCTTGGCAAGGTCGTATCCAGCTGGCCGGAGGAATCGGTTGCGGTGCTGGAGGCGTTGCAACAACTGGGTTACAGCAAGGGGCTGGAGGTTGCTTTCAAATGCCTGGAAGGTAGTGACCTGGCGGTACAACGCAGTGCGTTGGAAACAATCAACGCGATCACTTCTGAAAAACACGCGCAAAACGCTCGCGAGAGTATCGCCTGGAAGTTGCCGAAGCTGAATCCCGCGCTCAGGGGCAAGGCTCAGGACATTATTGTCAGGATGGGCAGTGAATTCGGTCTGCCCGAGATAAAAATTGACCTGGAAGACGTGGCCGAACCGGATATCAATCTGGCCGGTTCCTATGAAGCACCAGCACCGAAAGCGACGGCCAACCTGGCCAGCCTCGACGTGTTGCAAATCGATTCGCTGTGGCTGGATCGATACCACATCATCGAGGAAATCGGACGTGGTGCGATGGGGCTGGTAATGCTGGTGGAAGACAAGATGGTCGATGAAATGCTGATCCTGAAATTCATGCAGCCCGAACTGACCATGGATTCGGGTTCGCGCGAACGTTTCAAGCGCGAGGTGAAGTATGCCCGCAAGGTCGGCCATCCCAACGTGATCAGAGTGCACGACCTGTTATTGCAGGATAATCTCTGCGCGTTATCGATGGAGTATTTCAAGAGCAGCGGTCTGGAAAAACTGATCTCGCAAAAGAAGCGCTTTAACACGCTCGAGGGTCTGGAAATTCTGTACCAGGTCAGCGATGGCATGGCGGCCGCGCACAGCCAGGCGGTTATCCATCGTGATCTTAAACCCAGCAATATTCTGGTCGACGCGGCCGGGCAGGCAAAAATTGTCGATTTTGGCATCGCTTCGGCCACGACCGGTGCCGACTCCACCATTACCCAGACGGGTTCCATCATCGGTAGCCCTGCTTATCTCGCTCCGGAGCGGGTAGAAGGCCTGGAAGCCGATCATCGCAGCGACATTTATTCTCTTGGGATAATTGCCTACTACATGTTCAGCGGCCAGCTACCTTACAGCGGCCAGCCGATGCAGGTTTTGGCAAGACACCGCGAAGGCGGGGCCGCACCGGTTAACATGGTCAATGCCGAAGCCAGTGCCGAAGCATCGCAGTTGATTCAAACCATGATGGCGGGAGCGCC
>CAXBMV010000262.1:0-5298 GCA_963976575.1 uncultured Gammaproteobacteria bacterium
ATAACAAGGTCGTGGCTGATCGCTACGACGCCAAGATTATTGCTTTCACCGGCAACGCCGAAGCCAAGCAAGCCTTGCGTGACAAGAAATGTATCGCCTGGGTGTACGACGATTCATCGATCATGTCAGACCTGTCTTCGGGCAATTACGATTCCTATGAAATGCCACTCAACAGCGAAGACGATAACCCCTGGGGTCTGGCCGTTCCGCTGGGCGAGAAAGATTGTATCTTCGGTAACTTCATGTCCGGGCTCACCTATAACATGCACCAGTCGGGCAAATTGATCGAACTGGAAAAGAAATGGGGCATCCAGGCCACGCAATACCTGAAAGATCAACAAAAGCGCTTCGCCGACTGGATTCAATAGGCCGGCAGGCTGAGCAAGGATTTGGCAGCCGGGGAAACCCCGGTTGCCAAACCTGCCTGATTTTTCCTGATGAACGCTTTTCAGCAATACTTTTTCGACCTCGCGCAGGAATATCCGAAGTGGAATTTCATCTATATCTACGACCCGGTACAAACCGACCGCGTCATTGAAGGATTGCTGATGACCATCCAGTTATCGGTGGTCTGCGTGTTGCTCAGCGTCGTTATCGGCGTGGTCGGCGCCTGGGTGCAAGGGGCGCAATCGAAGACGCTGCGCCTGGCGATGCAGGGCTACATCCAGTTTTTTCGTAATACGCCGCCGTTAATTCAGCTACTATTTTTCTATTTCGCATTGGGGCAGTTCACCCCGACCTATGCACCCGACGGCTGGGTAGAAGTGCCCATTATTTCCAATGTCGGCTGGGCGATTATTTCCCTGTCGATGTTCGCCGGTGCCTTCAATGTCGAAATTTTTCGCTCCGGTATCGAGGCGGTACCCGAGGCGACGCGCGAAGCCGCCGAAGCACTGGGCATGAACCGATTGCAAATTTACCTTTATGTTGTTTTCCCGCTGGCATTTCGAGTGAGCCTGCCGGCGCTGAACAATAACCTGGTCAACCTGGTGAAGACCACTACCCAGGCGCTGGCTATCGCGGTACCGGAACTGCTCTACCAGATGATCAGTATTTATAACGATTACTCAACCGCGCAGAACGCCTGCATGCTGTTCCTGTTCTTCGCCTACTTCATCCTCGTCGGCATCCTCGTGCTCGGCATGAATCGCTGGGAGCGCGGCATTCGCGTCCCGGGATACGGCACATGAACCGAAACCCGTCAGCGCATAATCAAAAGACTGCCAGTACCGACCTGGCGGTGATGAAGGCTTTCAAATATAACCCGGCCGGTCAGCCCGGAGATTTGCAGTTCAGCCGCTGGCTGGCTGAATTTTCGCCGCGTAGCCTTGGTATTATTGCCTTGCTTTTTCTGCTCTGGCCTGGCTTCGCACTGGCGCAAAGCAACTACAGTTTCGCACAGGCGCTGGATGCGCTGTGGCGCTGGTTGCCGTTCGTGGTTGGCCAGGGCTTCCTGCTCAACCTGGTGGTCAGTTTTCTCACCATGCTGGTGGGCACCCTGGCCGGAGTCATGCTCGGGCTGGGGCAGATATCGCCTTTGAAAGCGATCTCCGGGCCGAGCTGGTTCATCACGCAATTGTTCCGCAACTCTCCCTGGCTGGTGATTCTGTTTATCGTCATGCTGGCCCTGCCCTACGAATTCCGCATCGGCGATACCATTTATCCGATACCGGACTGGCTCAAGGCAGTTTTCGGCCTGTCGCTGCCGATCATGGCCAATATTTCCGAAATCGTACGCGGCGCAATCATGTCGGTGCCCACCGGACAATGGGAAGCCTCCGAATCCCTCGCCTATAGCCGGCAGCAAACCCTGTGGCTGGTCATACTGCCGCAGTGTTTCAAGCGTATGATTCCGCCGTGGATGAACTGGTACGCGATTCTTACCATGGCAACACCGCTGATTTCGCTGCTCGGCGTCGAGGAAATCGTCACCCTGTCGCGCCAGGCCATGGAGGCAGAAGACAACCACCCCGAACTACTGGTGCCATTTTTCGGGTTTTCCCTGTTGATCTTCTTCGCCTACTGCTATCCCATCGCAAGATTCACGGTGAAGCTGGAAAAACGCTTCTCCGTGCGTCAATGAGCCCCTTCAGGAGCATTTAAAATGGCCGACCATGCCTGGACACCCGACCAACCGCTGATTTCCATCCGCGATGTACACAAATCATTCGGAGACCTGGAAGTATTGAAAGGTGTTTCGATGGACGTGAAACAGGGAGAAGTCGTCTGCATCATCGGCCCCTCGGGTTCGGGAAAGTCCACCTTGATCCGCTGCATCAATGCGCTCAACAGCATCAATAGCGGGTCGATCAAGGTCGAGGGCCTGGAAGTCAACGACCCGGCACTGGATAAGCTCGAACTGCGCAAAACAGTGGGCATGGTATTCCAGCAGTACAATCTTTTTCCGCACAAGACCGCGCTGGAAAATATCATGATGGCACCGCTCAAGGTTTTGAAACAACCGCGAGAAGAAGTCGAAAAGCTGGCGCGTTCACTGCTCAGCCGGGTAAACCTGGTGGGCAAGGAGGACGCTTATCCGGGCGAGTTATCCGGCGGTCAACAGCAACGCGTGGCTATCGCAAGGTCTTTGGCAATGAATCCGGATGTCATACTCTTCGACGAAGTGACCGCGGCGCTGGATCCTGAAACGGTCAACGATGTACTAATAGCGATCAAGGATCTGGCTAAGGATGGTATGACTTGCATTCTGGTCACCCATGAAATGGGTTTTGCACGTGAAGTCGCCGATCATATCTATTTCACCGATGGTGGCGTCATAGTCGAACACGGCCCACCAAAAACATTTTTCAAAGAGGCGAAGGATCCGCGCACGCGCGAATTCCTCAGCCAGATCCTCTAATCATCCGGCCTATCCTATGAGCAACAGTATTCCACTACCAGCACAGGCATCGGTAGTCGTGATTGGTGGCGGTGTGATGGGTTGCTCGACGCTGTATCACCTCGCCAGGGCCGGCATTCACGATGCCGTTTTGCTGGAGCGAAACCAGCTCACCTCGGGCACTACCTGGCATTCCGCAGCCCAGGTGCGCGCGCTGCGTTCCAGCAAGAACCTTACCGACCTGATCAAGTATTCGGTTTCGCTGTACAGCTCGCTGGAAGCCGAAACCGGTCAATCTACCGGATGGATTAACAAGGGCTCTCTATCCATCGCCACCAATCCCGAACGGCTGGCATTTATCCGGCGCCAGGAAGCGCTGGCGCATCTCTATGGTGTCGAAGCCACTTCGATTTCAGCAGCGGAAGCCGCCGAGCGCTGGCCGCTAATGAATAGCGAGGACGTCATCGGCGCAGTGTGGTCGCCTGGCGATGGTCGCGTAGGACCTTCCGATCTGTGCGCGGCACTGATCAAGGGCGCCAGAAGCGGAGGTGCGAAAGTATTTGAAAATACTGCGGTAACCGGCATCAAGACCCGTGGCGACAGGGTCGTCGGCGTGGAAACCGGTGCCGGTGAAATCCGTTGCGACGCGATTGCGCTGTGCTCGGGTCTGTGGAGTCGGGAAAATGCGTTAATGGCGGGGGTTAATATTCCAGTCTGGCCCTGCGAACATTATTACCTGCTCACCAACCCGGTCGAGGGCATCAGTGGAAACTTGCCGACTCTGTCCGATCATGACAGTCATTTATATATACGCGATGATTCTGGTGGCCTACTGGTGGGTTGTTTCGAACCGAATGCAAAGGCTATAAACCCGGAAACCATTGGTCGTGATGCTGCATTCCAGTTACTCGCGGAAGACTGGGATCACTTCGAGCCGATGCTAAACAACGCCCTGCATCGTCTGCCCTGCCTCGCCGATGCAGGGCTGCGCATGTTGCTCAACGGACCGGAAAGCTTTACCCCCGATGGCTCGTTCCTGCTCGGTGAAAGCGCGGAAACTCGTGGCTTCTTCCTCGGCTGCGGAATGAATTCGGTGGGCGTGGCCACCGGCGGTGGTGCCGGCATGGCACTGGCGCATTGCATTATCCACGGACACACCCCAACAGACCTTTCCGAAGCCGATCCGAAAAGATTCCCTGCCTGCTTCAACTCGATCGACGCGCTTTGCACGCGCGTTCCCGAAATCCTCGGCAAACATTACGCGATCCACTACCCGGGCTTCCAATACGATAGCGCACGCGATTTGAAACACTTGCCACTGCATCGCAGCTGGCAGGCACAAGGCGCCCATTTTGGCCAGTTCTATGGTTGGGAGAGGCCTTTGTATTTCAACTGCAGTGCAGCACCGACGCTGACCTTCGAGCGACCGCAGTGGTTCCAGCAAGTCGCCGACGAAGCGCTCCTGGCGCAGCAGGAAACGGCCATTTTCGATCAATCCAGTTTTGGCAAGATCCTCGTCAGTGGACGCGATGCGGGCAGTTTTCTCAACCGCGTTTGCTCGAATAACATGCTGCGCGCACCGGGCCGGGCAATCTATACCGCGATGCTGAATGAGCGTGGCGGCTATCTAAGCGACTTAACCGCTATACGTTTAAGCGAGAACGAATATCGACTTTATCTCGGCAGCAACGCAGTGAAACGCGACCTTTCCTGGCTGAAGCGAAATCTCCACCAGGACGAACAGGTCGAAATCAGCGACTACAGCGATCAGCTCGCACTACTGGCACTGATGGGGCCGAAGTCTGCTGCGCTGCTGCAGCGACTCGGCGCGGAATCGAGCGAACTCCCCTGCTATTTCCAGCACCGGCACTACCAGCTTGCCGGCATCGACGTGGAACTGGCGGGGCTCTCTTATGTCGGTGAAAGCGGTTGGGAAATTACCTGTGCCGTGGCAGACGCAAGGCCGGCAGGGTTATTTGCGCAATCTTCGATGCGTATAGAAAAAAGATTTCTCGCCTTCGGTCATGACCTCGACAGCGATATCAACCCATTGCAGGCTGGCCTCGGAAATACCATCGACTGGGACAGCGACTTCATCGGCAAAGCTGCTTTAGCAAAACTCGCGCAGCAGACGCCCGCCTCGATGATTGTCAGCATCCTGCTGGATTTACCCGAAGCGCAACCAATAGGCGGCGAACCGGTTGTTTTTGATGGCAATATTATCGGCAAAACCACCTCGGCGGCTTTTGCTTACCGGGTAGGCAAACCGGTTGCGATCGCATTGGTCAAAAACCTCGCCAGCCACGAACTCGAAGGCCTGGCGGTAGAAATTGATATAGCGCGCCAGTATTTTCGCGGTACCATTCGCTTAACACCGGTATACGACCCTGCCGGGTTGCGAATGCGTCAAGCAGAACAGGGACTAGTACAATGAGTAATATTTTTCCACGCCACTGCAA
>CAXBMV010000263.1:0-5280 GCA_963976575.1 uncultured Gammaproteobacteria bacterium
TTTTCCTTGTAGGTTTGCAGGATTTTCTTCACGATTGCGGTGGCTTCGGGCCAGCGCGGCGCGTTGTTGGGTATGCCTGCCGCAACCAGTTTCTGGAAGCTTGGCTTGCTGCGTGCGTTGGAATGGTTGCCGCCTACCCAGATTGCCAGCTTGGAATGTTCCGGGTCATTGATTTGCATCGGCGTGCAGGGCGGGTAACAGGCGCCGCAGCAAATACATTTCTTTTCGTCGACTTCCAAAGAGGGCTTGCCGTTGACCAGAGCCGGGCGAATTGCCGCCACCGGGCAACGCGCCACTACCGATGGTCTTTCGCAGATATTGGCGACCAGGTCGTGGTTGATCTTCGGTGGTTTAGTGTGTTGTATATTGATAGCGATATCACCCTGGCCGCCGCAGTTGATCTGACAGCAGGAAGTGGTGATATGCACTCGATTGGGCATGTTCCAGTTCTTAAACTCGTCGATGAGTTCGTCCATCATCGACTTGACCACGCCGGAAGCGTCGGTCGCGGGTATGTCGCAATGCAGCCATCCCTGTGTGTGCGAAATCATCGCCACCGAGTTTTTCGTACCACCGACGACGAAACCGGCTTCTTCCAGGGCTTCGATCAGCGGCTGCACCTTGGTTTCGTCCTTGACCATATATTCGATGTTGCTGCGTATGGTGAAGCGAACATATCCCTCGGCGAACTTGTCACCGATGTCACAGAGTTTGCGTAGCGTAAATACGTCGAGTATGCGCTGGGTACCGGCGCGTACCGTGTGGATCTTGTCGCCACCATGCGCGATGTGGGTTAAAACACCGGGACGGGGATCTTCATGGTAAGCCCAGTCGCCGTAATTCTTGCGCATGGTCGGATGCATATATTGAAATCCGTCGGGGCAACCGGATTCTATGGGTCTACGTTGGCCTTCGATCATTGGGCACCTGCCTTAAATAGTTTGTTCACGGTTGATAGCTCCAGACGGTATCAGGAAGCTTTACGCTGTTCGGCTTTGCGATCGAACCATTTCTTCGCTTCGATATCCCAGTCGTCCATGCGCACATAGGAACTGGTGCGAGTTTCCGAGATCATGTTCGGGTCGACTTCAACGCCAATGCCATCGAGGAAATTGACCAGGCCGATACGCTCGACCATTTCACCGCAACGTTCGTGTTCCAGGCCGTTCTCGGCCCAGTAGTCGATGATTTCTTCGGCCAGTTCGGTGAGCTTCTCGTAGTCTTCTTCGTCTTCGAGTTTCATGAAAGGTACGATTACGGTACCCATCAGGTCGCCGATCTTGAGGGTGCGCTTACCGCCGATGAGGATGGTAACGCCCTTGTCGTCTCCCGGAGACAGCGCCTTGGGCACGACGTTGAGGCAATGCATGCAGCGCACGCAGTTGCGATTATCTACTTCGAGGCTATCGTCGTCGTTAAGCGACAGCGCCTTGGTAGGGCAGCGCGTGATGATATTGTCGATGGTGTGCTGACGGCCTTTCTTGCCAACGTATTCCTTGAATGCTTCCTGATCGACTTTCATGTCGTCGCGCCAGGTGCCGATAATGGCGAAGTCGGAGCGCTCGATAGAGTTCATGCAGTCGTTACCGCAACCGGAAACCTTGAACTTGAACTTGTAGGGCAGGGCCGGGCGGTGCACGTCGTCGGTGAAATTATTCAACAGGGTGCGGTGAATTTTCATTTCGTCGGCGCAGGATTGTTCGCAGCGCGCAGCACCAACGCAGGACATGCCGGTGCGCACGCAGGGGCCCGCGCCGCCCAGGTCGAAACCGTACTCGTTGATCTCGTTGAAAAAGTGCTGGGTATTTTCAGTGGAGGCACCGATAAACATGATGTTGCCGGTCTGGCCATGGAAGGTCACCAGTCCCGAGCCGTGTTTTTCCCAGCTATCGCCGAGTTGGCGCAGCATGTCGGTGGTGTAGTAGTTGCCCGCCGGTGGTTGCACTCGCAGGGTATGAAATTCTTTCGATTCAGGGAACGCCTTGGCCACCTCGGAAAAGCGCGGGATGATTCCGCTGCCATAACCGAATACGCTGACTGTGCCGCCTTTCCAGTAACCCTTGCGGGTTTCGTAAGAGTGTTCCAGCTGTCCCAGCAGGGAGTTGGCAACGCCCTTGATGCGATCGTCGCCGTGTTCGTCACGAAGACGTTTGATGCCCGAAACGAAACTTGGCCAGGGGCCGGTCTCGAGTTCGTCGAGCATGGGAGTGACGTGGGTATTTTTAGCCATAGTATTGGTCTTCCCGAGCAGTGTCTGATTTAATCATTTTTATGAGCCTGGCAGCAGGTGATTCGCGAAGCTTACTACGAAGTCCTGTACTGTTGCAGCTCAAACTATACCGCTGATGATGGCGCTAGTTTGTTGGATTCGGCCAGATTGAGCTATCCCCCGCTTGGGGGGCTGATATTTACAAACTTATCCCTAACGAGATAGGCAACATCGCGGCAGGGTTGACAGGCCTGCCCGGGTTCGCGGAATAATGAGTATAAGTTTATATAAATCAACGACTTGATAATTGTCGCGCAGAGCCTGTACTACTCATGCCGAATGGGTACTCCAATCCGGTCGCAGCTGTAATAAAATCGTTGCTATTGCAACAGTAGATGAACACAAACCACTTGAGCCCAGCTATCCTAGCAGAAAAGATTTCGTCAGCCGTCGAAGCTTCGCCTTTTCGGCTAGAAAACGAAAGCGCTTATCAGGCCTGGCGGCAGGACAAGTTGCAGGCCCGCCTTGATGGCAAGGCGCTGCAACTATTCCGGCTCGACGGCAGGAACTGTTTTCGTGCGGAGTCGCGGCAACAGCTAATGCTTAACCTGCGCGCCTTTAATTTCATCCTGTTCGAAGCTCCCCATGATTTAACTGCAGCAGAATTCCTCGAACTCAATCGGCAGCTGGGGCTGATAGATCTGGATCCCTCCGCTGCCGGCGAGCCGGTCAGTATGTTGCAGCTATTGCCTGACGAGGACAGGCGCTCGCGCTACATACCTTATAGCAACCGGGCGCTGAACTGGCATACCGATGGTTATTACAATGCCGATAGCCATCGACTCAATGCGTTCTCGCTCTTTTGCGTCAGGCAGGCGCACAGTGGTGGCGGTAACTTTCTTTTCGATCACGAAATGATGTACCTGCTGATCCGCGATCAGGACCCTGAGCTAATCGCTGCCCTGATGGCTTCGGATCTCATGCTGGTTCCGGCCAATATCGAAGCGGGCAAGCAAATACGCGCTGCTGAATCCGGGCCAGTGTTCTCGATCAACCGGTTTAGTGGCGAGCTGAATATGCGCTATACCTCGCGGCCGCGCAATATTGAGTGGAAGTCGGACCGCCACAGCCAGCAGGCGCTTAAGCTGCTGCGGGAAGTGCTGATGGATAGCGAGGCAATAGTCAAATGCAGGCTCGAGCAGAAACAGGGAATGATCTGTAATAACCTGTTGCATGGGCGCGAGGCTTTCGAGGAAGCAAGCGACAGGCCGGGCAGACTCTATTACCGGGCACGCTATTACAATTCGATCAAGCCGCACTGGCAGGGAGTTTGAAACATGATCTGGCTCAGCGAAATACTGATACAGGAGCAGCAGTTGCAAAGTTTTGTGGATTTAAAGCAGGCCCTGCGCGCCAGGGCTGAAGCTGGCGAGATCCTGTTTGGCATAGATATCAAGCCGCAGTTCAGCGATACCCCGAATAATTGGGAAGAATCGCTGGAATCGATTTTTGTTTCCAATTATTGACGGTAACTGAACATGTTCTGGCAGCAAGACGGCGAAGGCGATCAGCAATACCAGCCTCCCGAGGATGTGGTCGACCTCGTGTTCAGGCTGCAGGGCAGCTATCTTGCCTTAGATCATGCGTTTGTGCTTGCCGAGGCATTAAGGCAACACCTTGACGGCGCAATCTGCAAAAGCATCGGCGTGCTGGGTGTGCGTATGGCTGAATCCGGCAATGGCTGGGTGAGGCCGGAAGGTGAAAATATCAGCATGCCTTTATCACGCAGAGCGAGGTTGGTGATTCGGGTGCGGCGCGATGATCTGGACGATGTGGCAAGGATTTGTCATCAGGAATTGCAGCTGGGTGAGCAGAAAGTATCGGTTGGTGATTTCACCATTCGCAAGCTGTCTACCATGGGCACGCTCTTCTCGCGGGCTATTTGCTGCGATGAGAGCCAGTCTGAAGATGACTTCCTGCAGCAGGTAGCGCTTGAACTGGGGCATATGGACATTAGTGTGTCGAAAATGATTTGCGGGAAATCCCAGCAAATAGCTGTGAAGAACGAAAGCCTGTTCGCGCGCAGCTTGCTGGTAGCCGGTTTGAAACCCCGTGAATCGGTAGTACTGCAGCGAGACGGCCTCGGTGGCGAGCAACTCCTGGGCTGTGGCCTGTTCGTCGCTCACAAGGGCATAGATGCGGTATATGATATTCAAAAATAACTCCCTGCATTTTGCAGGGACTAACTTAGACGGGTAGTAGCAGATGGCAATCATGGTAAACGGGAAAGAGGTAGCGACCACAGACAGTGGTTTTCTGGAAGATATTCAGGACTGGACTGAAGATGTCGCTCGCGAAATGGCGGCGTCGGACAAGCTTGAACTGGAGCAGCGGCACTGGGATTTGATCAACCACTTGCGTGATGAATTTATCAATAATGGCGGCAATCAACCCAATACCAGGAATCTGGTGAAAGCCATGGCCGCGACCTGGGAGGACAAATCGGTGAATGCGAAAACACTTTACGATCTGTTTCCCGGTGATCCGAGCAAACAGGGGGGGCGTATCGCGGGCTTGCCGGAAAGTCGCAGAAAGGGCGGTTATTAAGGCGCTACCGGTTTTTCAAATTTAATTAACAGGGTAAATCGAGATGAGTGAAAAGCAGAAAATCATTGCGGAAATGTTGCAGCTACAGAAAAAATTTATCGATATCGAACACAAAGGCGAGTTTTCCATCGAGAATTACTATGATTCCGACGGTGGTTCGGAATTGGCTAAATTCAAGAGAACCTATGATGAACTGGCGATAAAACTGGTGGACATGGCGCACGCCGAAAAGGGCTCTCATCGATAGCTAGAGTTCGGCCCACATGCGAAATAAGTTGGCGTAACATTGATCGATTTTTTGTCTCGCACTGACAGCGGCTTCGCCCGACAGCAGTTGTCTGGACTGATCCAGCTGCATCAACAGTTCGCGTTGATCGGCACGACGGATATGACTTTGCACCCAGGTCACCGCTACCAGTCGCTCGCCTTCTTCGACCGCTTTGATCGAGTGCAGGCTGGACGAG
>CAXBMV010000264.1:0-5257 GCA_963976575.1 uncultured Gammaproteobacteria bacterium
AATTGCGATTCGCGGGCACACCGATGACCTCGAAATCAATACCCTGCAGTATCCCTCCAATTGGGAGCTATCCGCGATTCG
This sequence comes from uncultured Gammaproteobacteria bacterium, assembly GCA_963976575.1. GTDB lineage: Bacteria > Pseudomonadota > Gammaproteobacteria. Next base: position 82 of record CAXBMV010000264.1, read on the forward strand.
GGCGACTACAGTGCTGCGGTTTTTCCTGTCGCAGGGCATAGACCCGGAACGTATGACGGCCACAGGCTACGCGAACTCGCTGCCGCTTGTGGAAAATATATCGGCGCAAAACCGGGCTAAAAACCGGAGAGTGGAATTTGTTCTGGAAAAAGAAAAAGACAATTGATCTGGAGCTGGATGTCGCGCACTCCGATAGCCGTTCGGCCTTTCGCATTGCGCCCGACAAATCCAGACCAGTGATTCTCTCCATCATGGGGAATAGTTTTCATGCTATGAATGTTAGTGGCAACGGCGTTGCATTCCGTTCGCATAATTTCCCCATAGGCAGCAAAATGCACGCAACCGTGCGCCTGCCCAGTGAAGATCTTATCTTCCCTGTAGAGCTGGAAGTGATCGCAAAACAGAACGATTTATGTCGCTGTAGTTTCAGCGAAATCCACAGTGATGCCGAAAATCTACTACACTCCTATATCCTGGAGCTGCAAAAGCGGAAGATAAGGCAAAGGGGCGGAAATCACTAGCTGAATTCCGGGCAATTTTAGCGTTTATCCGGGAATAGGAAATTTTTCGATATTTCAGGTGTTTATTGCAACATTCTCCCGATTTGGATTGATTTTTCAGTCGAAATCGGCCATTATTGCGAGTCCTTTGGTGATAGAAAAAAACCATTGCCAAGTATCTGATTATACTCAAAAATTTTTAGGAAAGCGGTCTTGATTAAACAGCGCACGTTAAAAAATGTAATCCGCGCCATGGGCGTAGGTTTGCATACAGGGAAAAAGGTATATCTGACATTACGCCCAGCACCGATAGATTCCGGTATTCGATTTCGCCGTATTGACCTGGATACACCGGTCGAAATTCTGGCGCGTCCGGAAAAAGTTGGCGATACCAACCTGTCGACGACGCTGGTCGAAAACGGTGTGCGCATTTCAACGGTTGAGCACTTGCTCTCTGCGATTGCCGGGCTTGGCATAGACAATGCCTATATCGATCTCAGCGCTGACGAAGTGCCGATAATGGATGGCAGCTCAGGCCCCTTCGTATTCCTCATCCAGTCAGCGGGCATTGTGGAACAGAACAAGGCCAAGAAATTTATCAAAATCAAAAAGTCGGTGCGTGTCGAAGACGGTGACAAGTGGGTTGAATTCACGCCGTTCAATGGATTCAAAGTCAGTTTCGAGATAGATTTTGATCACCCTCTGTTTACCCAGCAAAAACAAACCTGCCAAATCAATTTTTCGACCACTTCTTTCGTCAAGGAAGTGAGTCGTGCGCGTACCTTCGGGTTCCAGAAGGATATAGAATATTTGCGTGCCAATAATCTGGCCCTCGGCGGAAGTCAGGATAACGCCATAGTGCTTGACGATTACCGTGTTCTCAATGAAGACGGCCTGCGTTACGACAATGAATTCGTAAAACACAAAATCCTTGATTCTATTGGCGATCTTTATCTGCTCGGGCATAGCCTGATCGGTGCATTTTCGGGGTATAAATCGGGCCATGCGCTTAACAATCGGCTGCTGCTGGCATTGCTGGCGGACAAGGATGCCTGGGAAGAGGTGACTTTCGACGACGCTTCAACGGCTCCGATATCTTATGCCCAACCAGTAGAAGCGACCATATAGGTGTTGCATGAATATAATTTTCCTGTCATCAAATAAAGGCAAAATTTGCGGGATCAACCTGGCAAAGCCTCTGCATCTATTGATGTTGACAGGAATTATGGGCCTGTTTGTTACCGCATCTGTATATCTGGGGTATACGCTCAATCCAAGTCAGGATAACCAGGCCTTGATCGACCAGTGGAAGGCCGATGTCAGTCAGCAGAAAGTTCAACTTTCGCATATCAGGGAAGAAGCCGACGCGAATATCGATGCAATGTCTTCGCGTATAGGATTGTTGCAGGCGCATGTGATGCGGCTCGATGCGCTTGGGCGCAAGCTGGTGCATATGGCCGGCATAGATAAAACCGAATTTGATTTCGAAAATACCCCGGCACTGGGCGGACCAGAAACAGTGTCGAATAAAGTCATAGAACTGGACGAGTTAACCCAGGCCATCGACCAGTTGACCCTGCAGCTCGATGACCGTGAAAACCAGTTAGTGGTCATGGAGAATCTGGTGTTGAACGAAAATCTACAAAAAGAAGTGGAGCCAAGCGGCCGGCCGATCATTAAGGGTTGGCTTTCGTCCTATTTCGGAATGCGTACCCACCCAATCTCGGGACGGCGCGAAATGCATAAAGGCATAGACTTTGCCGGCAAGATGGGCGGGCCGGTGATTGCGGTCGCCAAAGGCGTGGTAACCTACGCGGGCAAACGTTATAACTATGGAAACCTGGTCGAAATCGCCCACGGTAATGGCGTAGTAACACGTTATGCGCACGCCTCAAAAATACTTGTTTCGGTCGGTGATACCGTAGAAAAAGGTTTTCAAATTGCCGAAATCGGTTCCTCGGGTCGCTCCACTGGTCCACATGTGCATTTCGAAGTATTGAAAAACGGCCGTGAGATCAACCCTGTTCGATTTATTCGCGCCTCGAATTGATCCGCGACATTGTTTTTTTTCGCCTGATTGCTTGAAACTTTCCAAGTAGTCTCCAACTCTCTAGATTCACTACTGAAAATTCAGTCCTGCGATGTTGTCTAAAATTCTAAAAAATGTGTTCGGCAGTCGAAACGACCGAATTGTCAAAAAGCTCAGCCTGCAAATTAATCGAATTAATCAGTTGGAAGCGCAAATGCAGGCGCTTAGTGACGAGCAGTTAAAAAACAAAACCGTTGAATTCAGGCAACGCCTTGATGGCGGTGAAACCCTTGATCAAATGCTCGACGAAGCATTTGCGGTTTGTCGTGAAGCTGCGGTGAGAGCGCTCGGCATGCGTCACTACGATGTCCAGCTCATCGGTGCGATGATCCTGAACAATAATCAAATTACTGAAATGCGCACCGGTGAGGGCAAGACCCTTGTGGCAACCCTGGCGGCTTATTTGAACGCGCTGAGCGGCAAGGGTGTGCACGTGGTGACGGTCAATGATTACCTGGCGGAACGCGATGCAGCCTGGATGGGGCAGCTGTACAATTTCCTCGGTTTAAGCGTCGGTGTTGTGTTGAGTAGCATGGACTACGATACCAAGCGTGAAGCCTATAAAGCTGACATTACCTACGGCACCAATAATCAGTTTGGTTTCGATTATATGCATGACAATCTCTGTTTTACTCTTGAGGAACGGGTACAGCGAGAATTGAATTTCGCCATAGTTGACGAAGTCGACTCGATTCTGATCGACGAGGCTCGTACGCCGTTGATTATTTCCGGGCAGGCCAGTGACAGTTCAGACTTGTATACTCGTATCAATGGCATCATCCCCCGGTTAATCAGGGTAGAGATGGAAGATGGCCCCGGCGATTATAGTGTTGACGAAAAGTCGAAACAGGCCTTTTTAACCGAAGCTGGTCACGATAGTGCAGAACAACTCATGGTCGAAGCTGGATTGTTGGGTGAGGGCGAGAGCCTTTACGAAGCTGCGAATATCTCTCTGGTTCATCATTTGAATGCGGGATTGCGCGCGCATGCCATATACCATGCCGATGTCGACTACATAGTTCAAGAAGATCAAATTGTAATTGTGGATGAGTTTACCGGCCGTACCATGCCGGGTAGGCGCTGGTCCGAAGGCCTGCATCAGGCCATCGAAGCCAAGGAAGGAGTGAGTATTCAGCACGAGAATCAGACCATCGCGTCGATTACTTTCCAGAACTATTTCCGCTTGTACAACAAACTCTCAGGAATGACCGGTACTGCAGATACCGAAGCATTTGAATTCCAGCAAATCTATGGCCTCGAAGTCGTCGTCGTGCCAACCAATCAGGAAATGATTCGTGAGGATCACGGCGATCTGATTTATCTGACCGTGCGGGAAAAATTCGATTCGATCATCGACGATATACGCGACTGTGTGAAGCGCGGCCAACCAGTCCTGGTCGGAACTACCTCGGTGGAAACTTCTGAATTACTATCAGGATTGCTGGAAAAGGTGAAAATAGCTCACCAGATCCTCAACGCCAAGCAGCACGAACGCGAAGCCAAAGTCATCGCCGATGCGGGTCGCCCCGGGACCGTGACCATAGCAACCAATATGGCAGGGCGCGGTACCGACATCGTGCTCGGTGGTAACCTGGAGGTCGATTTAAGGGAAGTTTCCGAGGACGATACAGCGCAGCGCGAAAAATTAACGCAGGAATGGCAAAAGCGCCACGATGAAGTAATCGCCGCAGGTGGCTTGCATATCATCGGTACCGAGCGTCATGAATCTCGGCGTATCGATAACCAGCTACGTGGTCGATCGGGACGCCAGGGTGATCCTGGCTCTTCACGCTTTTATCTGTCTATGGAAGACAGTCTGATGCGCATTTTTGCATCTGAACGAGTCGCTGGATTAATGCAGAAGCTTGGCATGGAAGAGGGTGAGGCGATCGAACACCCATGGGTAAGTCGGGCTATTGAAAATGCGCAGCGTAAGGTAGAGGCGCATAACTTTGATATCCGCAAGCAATTGCTGCAATACGACGATGTCGCCAATGACCAACGCAAGGTCATTTACCGACAGCGCGACGATTTACTACATAGCGAGAGCATTTCCGAAGCCATAACGAATATGCGCAAGGATGTGGTTCAGGCATTGTTCCGTTCCCATGTGCCGCTTAATTCTATCGACGAGCAATGGCAGATCGAAGATTTAGAGCAGGCTCTGGCTAATGAATTTGGCATTGAGTTGCCGCTGCAGCGCTGGGTAGACGAAGACGATATCAGCGACGAGATAATTCTGCAGCGCATACTCGATCATTTCGAAAAGACTTACCGGGAAAAAATGGATGCCCTGGGCGAAGAATTAATGATTCGCCTGGAAAAAGAAATTACCTTAATGATTCTGGATAGGCACTGGAAGGAACACCTCGCGGCTATGGATTACCTGCGCCAGGGGATTGGGTTGCGTGGTTATGCGCAGAAAAACCCGGTGCAGGAATTCAAGCGTGAATCATTCGAAATGTTTACCGATATGCTCGATGGTATTAATTACGAAGCGGTTCAGGCGCTGACACGTGTGCAGATCAAAGGGGCCGAGCAGGTAGAAGCATTAGAGCAAAGTCACCCACAGGATAGTTCGATCAAA
>CAXBMV010000265.1:0-5248 GCA_963976575.1 uncultured Gammaproteobacteria bacterium
TCTGTTGGAGCAGGACCAGCTCATTGGTGGCAGCGCCTTGTGGGAAAACACAAGCATCGACTCTGTGGCCGCGCAGCAATGGCTAGAGAAAAGTATTCAGGCAATGGCGCAGTATGGAAATATTCGCTGCCAGACAAATACCCTGGCTTTCGGTCAATACGATCATGGTTTGGTCCTCGCCGTTGAGCAAGGTCAGGGGAAGGCAAAAGCCATCCTCTGGCGCATACGCGCCAGGCATATTGTGTTCGCCACCGGTGCCACCGAACAGCCCATGGTTTTTCCCGGCAATGATCGCCCCGGCATTATGCTGGCTGCCTCGGTTAGACAGTATATTTATCGCTACGCGGTGATTCCGGGCAAACGCGCCTTTCTTGCTATCGCCGATGAACATGAACGCGAATTGACAGAAAATGCCCTGCGCCATGCGGGTGTCGAGATTGCGGGAAGCCTCGGCGAAGGTGATCAGATAACCGGCACCAGCGGCTGGCAACGATTGCGACAGTTACATTTACTCAATCGACAGTCCATCGATTGCGATTTGATTTGCGTATCAAACGGCTGGATCCCGAATGCGCAGCTAAGCGCGCAGATGGGCGACAAGCAGGATTTTGCCAGCGCGCTGGATCAACGAACCGGCCAGCAGCAGCATGACGGCAAGGGTAAAGCCTTCGTCGATTTACAAAATGATGTTACCCGCAGGGATCTGCAACTGGCGGTGCGCGAGGGCTATGCCCACATCGAACTGGCCAAGCGTTATACCACTACCGGTATGGGCACGGATCAGGGCAAAACCAGCTGGCCGAACGCGATCGCCGAACTCGCGCGCCTGTCGGGTCAGGGCAGCGACAGTATCGGCCTGACCAGCTTCCGCCCACCTTGCTCGCCGGTTAGCTTCGGCGCACTAGTCGGTGCCGACACCGGCAAACACATGCTCCCGATCAGACGCACGCCTTTTCACGAAGCATTCGCGAACAATGATTGCGTGTTTCAAACCTCCGGCGACTGGCTCTACTCACGCTACTTCAAGGTCGGTAATGAAAGCATGGCCCAGTCGATAGAGCGCGAAGTCAGGGCGGTGAGAAACGCGGTTGGTTGCGTCGACATGTCCACTCTTGGCAAGATCGATGTCAAAGGTAGTGATGCGCTGGAATTTCTCTCGCGTGTCTATTGCAACAATATCGACGGCATAATGCCTGGCCGACTGCGCTATGTGTTGATGCTGCGCGAAGACGGAATGCTCTACGATGACGGTACTGTCACTCAGCTCGGCGACGACCATTTCCTCGTCAGCATGACCAGCGCGAATGCCGCCGCTGGCTGGCGCTGGATGAATAAAATCTTGCAACTGCAATGGCCCGATCTCGATGTGCAGCTCACTTCTGTTAGTGACCACTGGGCTTCGCTCGCCATCGCCGGCCCGAAATCAAGGGACTTGCTGGCCGATTTAAAGCCGGATTTTGATATAGACAAAATCAACTTCCCCTTCGCCTCGGTGAAACAGGGATTACTCGATGATGACATTCCCTGCCGCGTGTTTAGCGTGAGTTTTTCCGGCGAACTCAGTTACGAAATCAACCTGCCGGCCGGGCTTGCCGGAAAACTCTTCGAGCGTATTCTCGACAGAGGCGCAGCCTACGGCATTACCCCCTACGGACTCGAGGCACTGGATGTGCTGAGAATCGAAAAAGGCCATATTTCCGTCGGCACCGAAATCGATGGGCGCACCACGCCTGCCGATCTCGGCCTCGGCAAGATGCTGTCGCAGCGCAAGGCATTCATCGGCTCCAGCCTGTTACAGCGAGAAGCCTTGCAGCAGCGCGATCGCCTGCAACTGGTTGGCCTGATAGCCGTCGACAGCAGCCTTGCTATTCCTGCGGGCGCACATTTAAGTGATGCCCCCTGGCAAGCCGGTAAAATTCAAACTTCACTGGGTCGCCTGACCGCGGCGGTGCATAGTCCGACCCTGGGGCATTCGATTGCGCTGGCACTACTGCAACAGGGCCATCAACGAACCGGTGAAAAACTATGGGCCGTATCACCTGTCGCCAATAGCTCGGTAGAGGTGCTTGTGGTCCACCACTGCTTCTACGACCCCGAGGGGAGCCGGGTGCATGAATAGCCCAATGCAAATCAGTCAACAAACGATTCACGGCCTGTGGTCGGTTCGCGCCAATGCGAATCACGACCTGAACCATTTCAGCAATAGTCTGTTTGGCCAGTCCATTCAATTTGGTGAAATGATTGCAAGCGATGGGCTGAGACTTGTTCAACTCTGGCCTGGTGCTGTCTACCTTTTTTCGCAACAAACACAGTTACCCGCAGCGACCAGCGAATATGAAAACATGATCACCGATATCAGCCATGGATTTAGCAACATTCAATTGATCGGGGACAGTGTCTTACCCTTCCTGAATAATTATTGCTCTGCTGACCTCGAGCAGGCCGATATCACTGCCAGGCAATGCCTGCGAACCAGTCTCGGGCACTACCCGATAATCATCTGGTGGAACAGCGTCTCCGAGGTACAGCTTTTGGTCGATAGAAGTTATGCTCAATCATTATCCGAATTTTTAACCGCACTGGCGCTCAGGCACTAATTATGAAACCTACTCCAGCTACCAAAAGCATCACTCAGCCTCCCATGAGTGACCGTATTTATCAAAGCCTGAAATGGTCGCTCATTATTGGCGAGTATTTTCCGGGCAGCGATTTATCGATTCGATCACTGGCGAAGAAAATGGGTACCAGCACCATGCCGGTTCGCGAGGCCCTCACCCGGCTGGCATCCGAGCGGCTGCTGCTGTCGTCGGTAAAAAGATCCTACAAGGTCGCCGATCTCGATCCAAAACGGGTGGCAGACCAGTTTTTCCTGCGCGCGCGGCTGGAGGGCATAGCCACCAGGCTGGCGGTACCCAACCTGACTCCCGAGCAGATCGCAGAGCTGAAAGTCCTCGCCGGCATGATGGATAGAGACATAGCCGGCGGCAATAACGAAAACTACATCGTGCGCAATTACAATTTTCATTTTTCCATTTATGCAGCGAGCCAGAACGAAGAACTTTTCTGGTCGATCGAACGCCTGTGGGCGCAGACCGGCCCCTTTCTGGCGCAGGTGGTACGCAGTCAGACCATGCCCGAGGAGTGGCAGGTTTTACATGGCAGCATTGCCGAGGCAATCAAGTCACGCAACGCTGACCTCGCCGCCCAGTTGATCGAGAAAGACATCAGCTGGGGCGTCGAGACATTCGAGGCTTTCATCAATTCAGGCGGGGCAAAATGAAATCATCTTATCGGGTCGTCGTCATTGGCGGCGGTGTTGTTGGCTGCTCGATACTTTACCATCTGGCAAAAAATGGCTGGCAGGATGTCGCATTAATCGAGCGTACCGAGCTCACATCCGGTTCCAGCTGGCATGCGGCTGGCGGAATATTCACCATAACCCGGCCGAATACCGCCGCGGAAATTCATCGCTATACCTTTCAGATTTATAGTGAACTGGAAAAAGAAAGCGGGCAATCCTGTGGTTTCCACGACACCGGCGGGGTCAATATTTGCCGTACCCAGGAAGAGATGGATAGCAACGCGATGATGCAAAGCGCCTGTCGTCGACTGGGTATAGAAAGCCACTTTATCTCGAAACAGGAATTGCAGGATAGAGTACCAATTGTCGATACCAGCGCGGTATTGGGCGCCTTATGGGAAGAGGAAGGCGGCCATGTCGACCCTGCTTCTGCTACCCAGGCCTTTGCCGCGGCTGCGCGAAAGCTGGGCGCAGAAATTTATCGTCACACTCCCGTCACTGCGACCCGCCAGCGTGTCGATGGCAGTTGGGACGTCGAAACCGAAAATGGCTCGATACACGCCGAATTTATCGTCAATGCCGCTGGACTGTGGGGGCGCGAAGTCGCTGCCATGGCCGGTATCGAATTACCCCTGGTGCCCGTTGAGCATCACTACCTGGTTACCGAAAACCTGCCTGTTGTCGAGAGCCTGGGCTTTGAATTACCGCAGATTAACGATAACGAAACCGGTTGCTATGCGCGCCAGGAAGGCATGGGCTTATTGTTAGGTGCCTATGAAAAAACCTGTACCCACTGGGCAAAAGACGGCACGCCACTCGACTTTGGCCACGAACTATTGCCCGATGATTTGTCGCGCATGGAGTGGAACTTCGAAAAAGCGGTTGAGCTGATGCCCTGCCTTGCCGAGGCGGGTATTAAACGCATCATCAATGGTCCGATGATTTTTTCGCCAGACCTCGGTCCGCTGATTGGCCCGCATCCGGCTGTGCGTAATTACTTTTGTGCCAATGGTGTCATGGCGGGCTTTAACCAGGGCGCCGGTATCGGTCGTGTGCTGGCCGAATGGATCATCCAAGGTGAACCTGAAGTGGATGTATTTTGCTGGGATGTGGCGCGTTTCGGAAACTGGGCCGATAAAGCCTATGCAGAAAAAACGACGCGCTATTTCTACGAAAACCGATCAGAGAAAGTTTTTCCCTACCAGGAATACGAGGTCGCACGCCCGATTCACAAGCCTGCGGTCTACGACCGACTGAAACAGGCCAACGCCGTATTCGGATCCTCATTTGGTCTGGAACACGCCAACTGGTATGCCGGCAAAGGTATCGAGCCGAAAGATAACCTGACCTATCGCCAGCCCAACTGGTGGAAACCCGTCATCGACGAAGGCAAACGCATTCGCAATGAACTGGGGCTGATGGAATTTTCAGCCATGGCGAAATTTGAAGTCTCCGGACCGGGGGCACAAGACTGGCTAAACTTTGTCATGGCCAACAACATGCCCGCAACAGGACGGGTTGCATTGTCACCGATGCTATCCGCGCATGGACGACTGGCGGGTGATTTTTCCATCTCGCGTCTGGATGCAGATCGCTTCCTGCTACTCGGTGCGGACGCCATGCAACTGGCGCTTATGCGACATTTCAGCCAGTCACTGCCCGGCAAAGGCGTTCTATTGAAAAACCTGTCCGCAGAATATGGCGGGCTACATATCTGCGGCCCCAACGCGCAGGCATTAATTTCACGGCTGGCCGATCACGATATGAGCAGCGCATCATTTCCATTCATGTCCGTGGCCGAAATGAAGCTGGGTAATATCGAAAAGGTTAAGGTTTTACGCGTCTCCTTTACCGGCGAAACCGGCTACGAAATGTATCTGCCGATGCACCAGCAACTGGCACTGTTTGATTTGTTGATAAGTGAAGGCGCGGACCTTGGCCTCGCTT
>CAXBMV010000266.1:0-5199 GCA_963976575.1 uncultured Gammaproteobacteria bacterium
GGTCGGCGAAGGCAAAGGCGCCATCGGCCAGCGCGGTTGGTGAGCCAAGGAATGCTCGCAGGTCGGACACATACTGGCCCAGGCTGATCGAAGAAACGACGGCGGTGGCGGTGGCATTGAAGTAATTGGCATCGGGCGCAGCGGTCAGATCTGCGGCGGCGTTGCTGCCGGAAAAAAAGGCTGCAGTGCGCGCCTTTTGCAGCGATACATCGGTGCCAAATATCGGTGCATCGCGGGTGCGCGCCACTGCCAGAACCACGCCATTGGTATCGACTACCGAGACCGATACCTGTGCGTGGCTGCCGCCGGGTAATCTGATTTGCGCACGCGCACGTTTCGCCAGCGCCAGCGAGCTGCGCAGTATTTGCGTGACTTCGGCCGGTGTCAGCGCGGCGGCACCATCGCTACCGGCGACAGGTGCATAGCGTTCGGCATTGGTATTGTCGACCAGCACAAAGGCGTCCAGTCCCGGGTACAAGCCCGCATCGGGGCGTATGCCGGAATCGATCTGCCCCATGGCCTTGCCGGCGAGTATCGCACCGGCCGTATAAGAAGTAACCGCGGCGAGGTTGCCGCTGACACCGTCGATGCTGGCGAAGCTGGCTGCGGTCGGCGGGTTGCTCAGCAGGTCGCCGAAACCGGCGTTGCTGAAGCGCGCGATCTTGCCGTCGAGGGTGACGCGCTCGCGTCGTTCCACCGGCGCTGCGTAGCCGTAGCTGCCGGCCACCGCGATCAGTTCGTCGAGGCTTTCATCGCGGTCGCCGAAATCCAGATCCAGCCCGTAGACGCCGTCGGCGATGACACCTATGCCGCCCACCGGTGTGCCGTTCTTGTAGAGTGGCAATCCGCCGGGGTCGGCCGACAATCCCAGCGGCGAACGAAACGGCCCGGCACCGGTACCTGCGCTGAAGCGGTTGTTCAGGTCAGAACAGGGCAGGTTGCTGAACTGTACGCCGAACAGGGGTCCGGATGGCTGGCCGAGTTCGCCTGGGTTGAAGTGTTCCTGCACAATCTGGCTGGCGGTACGCGTGCTGAAGGCATTGCCCTCGGAGGACAGGTAAGCCCCTGTTATTGCCTTGGAAATGGCGACCATGCTGTCCGGAACCACGCTCAGGCCTTCGAGACCGCCGCTGACATTGCGTCCGGAGTCGATGGTGATTTGCGTGTCTGCCGCGTTCATGCGGAAAAAGCCGAGCAGGTTACCCACCCGGTCGACCACGGCGATGCTGGCCGATGCACCGCGCGCGTTGGCCTCGGCAACGGCCCGGGCGATGATGGTTTCAACATCGGCGACACTGAGAAAAGATGAAGCATTGGCGCAGAAGCCGCTGCATTCGCTGGCACCCGCACCAGTGCCCTCGGTGGATTCGCGATTGCCCGGTTCGCAGGCAAGCAAAATCAGACAGAGCGTGGCGACGAGTATCCGGTGCATTGGCCTAGTTGTTCAACTCGTGGAACTTGCTTTGCATCAACAGCTGTCCTGGCTGGTGAAACTTGTGACAGTCGATGCAGCCCGACTGCAGGCGGTTCTTCGTCTGCTGGCCGCCGTGGCATTGCTGGCAGACTGCTACCTTCGGTAGTAAAACCTGCTCGCTTTGCGAAGACTGGTCGGCCGCGTGGCAATCCACGCAGGCTGTGTTTTTATGCTTTTCATGGGTGAATGCCGCTTTCGGCAACCAGCGCTTCTGCGAGGTGTTCACTTCGGGAATACGCCAGCCGAGGTCTGAGCCCGGGTCGCGTTCTACCGTGTGGCAGAGATTGCAGGAGCGGAATTCGACCACTTCGACGGCTACCTGCTCGGCTTTTTGCAATGCCCATTGCAAGGCTACTTCCTGTTCGCGGCGCGTCAGTGGTTTGCCCGGGCGTCGGCGCTGCTCGTTTGCGTCGCTGTAATTGCCGCGTAGCGCCGACAGCGAATAATACTCGTTGAGCATTTTTCGCAGATTTTTCAGATCGCTATGCGGTAGCTCGCGTTCCAGATCGTCGGGATCAAACTCGAGTCTATGGCAGGACTGGCAGTGTTTTTCCATGTTGATCGGTTGCATGTAATTTTCGCTGGCATCGCTCTGGTGGCAGCTGCTGCACTGCAACTTCTCCAGCCCGCGCGGCCCTTTCACACCCGCTTTGTCGAGGTGCAGGTCGTGCGGGAATACCAGCCCGGTTTCGTGGCGCAAGGCGGGGTCGTCGAGGCTGATTCTTTTCCAGGCAGACTCGTCATCGCGCATGCTGCCATGGGGCATCAGGCTGGCTCTGAATTGCGGGTGGTTCTTGCTGAAATCGGCGATATCCTTCAAATCGGTTTCTACCATGCCGCTAAGCGACTCGTGGCAGGCGGTGCACAGATTCTGCCGGGTCTGTATCAGGTTCTCGCTACCGCTATGTTCCTTGTGACAAATAGTGCAACGGCTGGTCTGCAGTTCGGGCAAGGCGAAATTGTCGGGGTCGGCGTGTAGCCGGGTATCGCCGTGGCAGGCGATACAGGCCTTGCCCTGAACTTTTTCAAAGGGCTTTTGATGGCACTGCTTGCAGTCCGAGGCGAAGTGCTGGTGCGGTGAACTGATAGTTCCGCTGAGCCAGACCTCGTCACCAGGAACCTTGTAGGCTTTCATCACCTCGTTGGCCTGCTGGTCGAAATAACCGAGCATGGGCAGGCCCAGGGCCAGCGCCAGCACCAGAAGAAAGCCGATCCAGGACATGCGCCTGCGGCTCAACCAGGTTTGCTCCAAACGCGTGGGCAGCATCTTCTCGCTTTGTGCCTGGACTATGTCCTCGGCCATTTTCTCTATGGTGATATCGACCAGCGCATTTTTCTCGTCGAGGTTAATCTTGATGTTGTGCGTGCCGAACAGAATTTCACCGGAACGACGGATCATGCAGTTTTGTACGAACTGCCCGGCGTTGTAAAAACCGATTCGGCTTATCGAGGTGACGCTGATGCCGCCATCAGGGAGAATGCTCAGGCGCGCATGGTTATAGCTGACGCCGGGATCGGTGAGGAAAATATCCTGGTCGGTGGCGCGACCAATGGATATGGTTTGCTTGTCGAAAAGTTTCTCACTCTCGGTGACTATGCCCTTGCGCCTGCGGGCGATATGTCGGATCCGCGTCTGCATGTCTACCAGTAGAAAAAGACTGAAACCACGTGTGCGATCAATGCCGCCAACAACGCGAAAGATAGCGGGACATGCAGGTATAACCACAGATCCATGAATGCCTTGAGTTGCAGGTCACGGCGTAATTGTTTCATCAACTGGCCTTTCTGACCGATCAGCAAATCGGACAGGCGGCGGATTGCGGCGCCCTTGTCGAAACCTCCCTTGGCGATATTGCTGGCCATGAACATCATCGTGTTGGCGGTGCCGTCCGGATCGAACTTGCCCTGGTTGCTGGACAATTCTTTGGCCGTGGGCAGGCCCTCGATCGAGCGGGTGCGGTTGCGCGCAAACAGTATTTGCAGGGCGTTGCCGCCAATTTTATTGCGCCGGATGCTGGTGATGACCTTGTCGTGGATTTCCGGGTTGATTTCGCTGGCGATGGAAAGCGCCTGGCGATCGATATCCTGGATTTGCTTGATCAGCGAGTCTTTGGAGGACTCGCCGCTATTGTCGGTCATCACCGAGGGATAGTGCAGGTAGCAAAACACGCCGACCATGCCGCTGACGATGACCAGAATCATCAGCACATAGGCGAAGCTGTGTATGTTCCAGCCAAACTGGAAACCGGTATGCAGAGTCACCGTGGTAATTAGCGCGAGGCCGAGATACACATGCGCCGATAGCCAGCCCTGCACGGTACCCATCCGCGAGCGGTAACTGCGTTTGCGGATGCCGAACCACATCAGCCAGAGTATCAGCGCGGCACCGATTCCGCCGAGGGTGTATCCCAGCCAGGTGCCGCCATTTGGCGGCATCATCGGCTCGTCGATCGCGTAGGCGATGATCGCGCCTGTACAGATGATGCTGCTCCACCACAGGTAGCGCGAGCCCTTGTAGGTGAGTATCGACTGGTGCACTAGAATTGACCGGCGTAGCTGGGCAGCTGGTCCGGTTTGATGCGAATCGCCGCGCCGGTAGGACAGGCGCGCACGCAGGCAGCACCGCCAGACAGGTCCTTGCACATATCGCATTTAACTGCTTTCTTGATCGCATTCGGATCCTTGCTAACCAGTTTGTCCGGGATTTGTCCCGGGCCCGGGCCCAGACCGAGTAACAGCCAGGCAATCAGGCCGGGCTTCTTCGGCAGGCTGGTCGCCATTTGAATAACCCCGTAGGGGCAGTTGCGCTGGCAGTTGCCGCAGCCTATGCAATTGTCGGAAACAAAGACTTCGCCATCGGGGGCGCGTTTGATTGCATCGGGAGGGCAATCCTTCATGCAGTGCGGGTGTTCGCAATGGCGGCAGGAAGTGGGAACGTGTATCGAGGCATAGGTGGGACCAGCCTCGCGGTTCAGCCGCGAAGTACCACCGTGGGTTTCGGCGCAGGCTTTCTCACAGTTATCGCAGCGGATACAAAGTGATTCATCGATCAGCAGCACGTCGGTTGCTTCGCCGACACCCTGACTGACCAGAAACGAAATAATATTACCGCCACCGATATGCTGCATCGCCATATTCTTCGATAAACGCTTGCGGTATTCCTGAGAGATTTCTTCCTTTAACTGTGCATCTCGATCGAGCAGAAACTGAAAGTTTTCCGCGGACAGTTTGATCGTCTCGGTGGCGGTGGCCGCGCGCACGGTGGCGGTACGCCTGCTTTCTCCCATCAAACCCATCTCACCGACATAGTTTCCGGCGGGCAGATAAGACAGCGTGGTTTCGCTGCCGCCCACCATGCGTGAAATAGTACCCGAGCCGCGTCGGATAACGTGCAGGCTGTCGGCGTCATCACCCTCGTTGAAGATGACTTCGCCGGCGCGGTAATGGCTGAGCTGCGCCGATGCCGCGACCTGATGCAAATCCTCGATCTTCGAGGAGGTGGCGAAGCGGGTTTGCAGGGTTCTGACGATAAAAGCCTCGTCGATGATGCGTTTCACCGAGTTCACCGAATTGATCAACTTGTTCATCAGGCGGCGCGGTGTTTCGATCAGCGTACAGGCTTCCCCGGCCTTGATGTTGGCGGAGCGCCGGCGCCCCGAGAGCAGGCTCATTTCACCGAAGAACTGTCCAACCTGGAGCGTGACCAGCTGAGTTGGATCGTTTTC
>CAXBMV010000267.1:0-5191 GCA_963976575.1 uncultured Gammaproteobacteria bacterium
TGATCGATCCATTCTCCACAGCAAGACGATTTTTTCTCAAGCGTGTAAGCCGCTATGGCCTCTCGCTGGCAATGCTGGCCGCCTCCAGTGCCGGTCAGGCAGGCTCCAGAAGCGCGTTGGTCGGCATACGTATTTCTGAAACCTCTAGCGAACATACCCGCGTCGTTTTCGATTTGAGCGACAACTTCGAGCATCGTCTGTTCACTCTGGCCGACCCCTATCGCGTGGTTATCGACTTGAGTGGTACCCGTCTTAGCGAAGCCGTCGACATTAATCCACAAACAACCAACCTGCTCAGCGGTATTCGCTCGGCGAGCAAAGGGGATGATCGCCTGCGCGTGGTCATCGACCTGCAGGGCAAGGTGCGTCCGCGCAGTTTTGAACTGAAGCCCGATGGCAAGTCGGGGCATCGTCTGGTGGTTGACCTGCATGCAACCAACCTGAGCCCGACGCCGATCAAGACCAGCGAGCAGGAACGCAAGCAGCACAAGAATCAATTCGTCATAGCCATTGACCCGGGCCATGGCGGTCGCGACCCGGGCGCCATAGGCAAGCGCGGCACCCGCGAAAAAGACGTTACCTTATCGGTAGCGAAAAAAATGAAAGACTTGATTAACCGTACGCCGGGATACCGGGCGGTACTGACGCGCGATGCAGATCGTTACGTGATCCTGCGTAATCGCGTCAAGAAAGCGCGCGAAGCCCAGGCCGATATCTTTGTTTCGCTGCATGCCGATTCATTCCACAGCCCCAACGTGAAGGGTGCCTCGGTATACGCGCTCTCGCTCAGTGGTGCCAGTTCCGAAGCCGCCAGGTGGATTGCACAAAAGGAAAATGCCTCTGACCTGATCGGTGGTATCAGCCTCGATGACAAGGATGATTTGATCGCGTCGGTGTTACTCGATCTGTCGCAGACAGCAACCATTCAGGACAGTCTCGAGCTGGGTTCCAACGTGCTCAATCATATGGGCAAGGTTTCCAGGATCAATAACAAGCAGGTTCAGCAGGCCGGATTTGCGGTGCTGAAAGCACCGGACATGCCGTCGATTCTGATCGAGACTGCCTTTATCTCCAATCCCTCGGAAGAGAAAAAGCTGCGTAATCCGAAGCATCAGCAAAAACTGGCCAGCGCGGTTTTCTCGGGTATCAAAACCCACCTCAACAGCCGCCAGGGCTGATAACCCTCAACGCAGCATAAATTCGCGCAGCGCCTGCTGGTATTCTGCATAAGCAGTGATATCGTTATGCGCGGCGTCGGCGATCAGGCGATAGTCGATTTCCGCCTTTGTCAGACTGCGCATCAGTGCTTCACCATGTTGTAGCGGCACCACTTCATCTTTCCCGGCAGTCACCAACAATACCGGTATGGCAATATTCCTGCCCCATTTGACCGAGTCGAATCGATCCCGCATCAGCCAGTTCACCGGGAAAAGTGGATAGTGCCTCTGCGCTACCGCCGCGATGCTGTCGTAGGGTGTCAGCAGTATCAGTTTGTCTATGCCGCGATGGGCGGCCAGGTAAACGGCTACGCCACTGCCGAGGCTGCGTCCAAGCAGGCTGATGCTGTCATGCCTGCTGCTGAGCGCGTCGTAGATCAATAGCGCGTCGGAAAATAATGCGGTTTCGCTGGGCTTCCCCTGACTGCGCCCGTAACCACGGTATTCAACCAGATAAACGCTGTAATCGGCGAATATCGACTCGAAGTCCGCGCCATTCTGGGTGATGGGTTCGGAATTGCCACCAAAGTATATAAGCGCCTTGTCGCGGCCCGGATTAACAACCCAGCCATGCAGTTTTACCCCTTGATTATGAAAACTGATTTGCTCGGCATTGAAGCTGTCGTCTATGGCGGTGGGGAAGTACAGCAGCTTGCGCTGAAACAGGTAGAGGCCCAGGGAAAGCAGGGCGTAGGCAATTAACAGTAGTTGCAGGATCGAGACGATTGATTTCATGGTGCTTGGGCTAATCCTGCGGCGGCTTTTCTGCTATTCTCTGCGCGCATATTACATCAGCGACCTGGCCCAACCTACTATGAATAAACTAGAGCAGTTAAAAACCATGACCCTGGTAGTTGCCGATACCGGTGATTTCGAGGCGATGAAAAAGTATCAGCCCGAAGATGCCACCACCAATCCGTCGCTGCTGCTCAAGGCGGCGGCTATGCCGCAATACCAGGAATTGCTGCAGCAGGCGCAGAGCTGGGGGCACGAGCAGGGTGGTAGTGCGCAGATGCGCGCCGCCGCGGCCGGTGATTACTTCGCCATCAGCATTGGTCTGGAAATCCATAAGTCGATTCCCGGACGGGTTTCCACCGAGGTGGATGCACGCCTGTCCTTCGACCGCGATGCGACCATTGCGCGGGCCCGCAAGATTATCAACCTCTACGAAAAGCGCGGCAGCCCGCGCGAGCGCGTGCTGATCAAGATCGCCTCTACCTGGGAAGGTATACAGGCCGCCCGGGAACTGGAGCAAGAGGGCATAAACTGCAACCTCACGCTGCTGTTCGGTTTTGCCCAGGCGGTCGCCTGTGCCGAGGCGGGGGTATTCCTGATTTCACCCTTTGTCGGACGAATTCTCGACTGGCATCTGGCCGCCAGTGGCCAGAGCGCGATAGCCGCCGAGCTGGATCCCGGCGTGTTATCGGTGACGCGTATTTACAATTATTACAAGCAGCATGGTTACGCCACCGTAGTGATGGGGGCGAGTTTTCGCAACACTGGCGAAATCGAACAGCTGGCCGGATGCGATCGACTTACCATCAGCCCGCAGTTGATGGAAAGCCTGGCCAACGATCAGGGTCAACTCGAACGCATGCTCGCTGCCGACAACAGTGGCCAGGCGCAGACGAAGCTGACGCTGGATGAAAAGTCTTTTCGCTGGATGATGAACGAGGACGCGATGGCGACTGAAAAGCTTGCCGAGGGGATACGGGCATTCGCGCGTGACCAGGAAAAACTCGAAGCATTGCTGACTGCCTAGCGATAGCGTTTTGCCACATATACAGACACTTTCTTCCCACCTGGTCAACCAGATCGCCGCTGGCGAAGTGGTCGAACGCCCGTCTTCGGTGATCAAGGAGCTGGTGGAAAACAGTCTTGATGCCGGAGCCGGCTCGGTCAGTATTGAAATCGATGCCGGTGGTACCCGCCTGATCCGGGTTAGCGATGATGGTTGCGGTATAGATCGCGACGAACTCGTTGCGGCGGCATCGCGCCATGCCACCAGCAAAATACGCAGCCTCGAAGATCTAGAGCAAATCGGTTCGCTCGGTTTTCGCGGCGAGGCCCTGCCAAGCATCGCCTCGGTATCGCGGATGACGCTGATCTCGCGTCAGCCACAGGCCGAGCACGCCTGGAAAATACGCGTGCGCGATGATGAGAAACCGCAGCCGGATCCCCTGCCTCAGGGCACAGTGGTGGAGGTGCGCGAACTGTTCTACAACGTGCCGGCACGCAAGAAATTCCTGCGCACCGAGCAAACCGAATACAAGCATATTGAATCGCTTTTCAAGAATCTGGCGCTGAGCCATCCAGCGGTGGCCTTCAAGCTGTCACACAATCAAAAAGTGATTTACCAGTTGCCCTCGGTGCAGAGTTCCGCCGAACAGCGCCAACGACTGGCGATGCTCTGCGGCAAGGCATTTTCCGAAAGCCTGATCGAGATTGATATCGAAACCGATGGCCATCGCCTCACAGGCTGGGTGGCATTACCCACCTTCAATCGCAGCCAGGCGGACATGCAATACTTTTTCGTTAACCAGCGCATGATCCGCGACAAGCTGGTCAGCCACGCGGTGCGACAGGCTTACCATGACGTCCTGTTCCATGGTCGCCATCCGGCCTTCGTGCTGAGCCTGCAAATGAATGCACGCGAACTCGACGTTAACGTGCACCCGCAAAAACACGAAGTGAGATTCCGTAATTCGAGGCTGGTGCACGATTTCCTGTTTCGCAGCCTGCACCAGGCCCTGGCCGGGGTGCAACCCGAGCAACAACTGGCTTCACCGGGCTTCGCCCTCAATCAGGGTGCCGAACAATCGATAGCGTCTACACCGCAACAGTCGGGCCTGGCGTTTAATCAGTTTCGAAGCCAGGCGCCTGCCGGCCAGGTTTCGGACAAATTTCAGGCCTATGCCAGCCTGCTCAGTGATGATCGCAGCCTGCCGCAAGCCAGTACCGAGGAACAACAGCAACTGCCCCCGCTGGGTTTTGCTGTCGCCCAGCTCAAGGGCATTTACATACTGGCAGAAAATAGCGAGGGTTTGATCGTCGTCGACATGCATGCCGCGCACGAGCGCATAGTCTACGAACGCATGAAACGTAATGCCGCCGAGGAAGACGTCATCGCACAACCCTTGCTGGTACCGATTGCGTTTGGCGTCAGCCGCGCCGAGGCCGACCTGGTCGAGGAAAATAACGAGCTGTTCCAGCACCTTGGTTTCAGCGTGGAACGTCTCGGGCCGGAGCAGATCCGGGTGCGCTCGATCCCGGCATTATTAAAGCATGCGGACAGCGAGCAATTGATGCGCGATGTGCTCGCCGATCTGGTCGAACACGGACGCTCCGAGCGTATTGAAGATTTTCACAATGACATGCTGGGAACCATGGCCTGCCATGCATCGGTGCGCGCCAATCGACTCCTGTCGTTGCCGGAAATGAATGCCTTGTTACGCGATATCGAACAAACCGAACGCAGCGGACAGTGCAATCACGGCCGCCCCACCTGGAAACAACTCAGCCTGGATCAACTCGACAAGCTGTTCATGCGCGGGCAATAGCCTGTTTTATGTCTGCGCCGAAAATCATCTTCCTGATGGGTGCAACCGCTACCGGCAAGACCGATCTGGCGGTAGCGCTGCAACAACGCTTTCCCGTTGAGATCGTCAGCGTCGATTCGGCGTTGATATACCGGGGCATGAACATAGGTACGGCCAAGCCCGACGCGCTAACCCTGTCAAAGGCACCCCACCATTTGATCGACATCATCGACGCCGCGGAGCACTACTCCGCCTGGGATTTTGTCGAACAGGCTAACCGGCTGGTTAGAGAAATCAGCGAACGCGGCAATATACCCTTGCTTGCGGGAGGGACAATGCTCTATTTCAATGCCCTCGAACAGGGTCTGAACAGCCTGCCACAAGCCGATGCGGAGCTACGCGCCAGCCTGGATGCCGAGGCCAGCAAGATCGGTT
>CAXBMV010000268.1:0-5184 GCA_963976575.1 uncultured Gammaproteobacteria bacterium
ATTCCGATCCGCCGCGAATTCCAGCAATATATCAATCTGCGCCCGGTGCGCCTGTTCGAAGGTGTGCAGGGACCGCTGGCAAACAAGAAACCCGGTGATATTGATTTTTACGTGGTGCGTGAAAATTGTGAGGGCGAGTATTCCAACATCGGTGGCCGCCTTTACGAGGGCACCGAGCATGAAATGGCGATGCAGCAATCCATATTCACGCGTCGCGGTACCGATAGAGTTTTGAAATATGCCTTCGAGCTGGCCAATACACGTGCGGCCAAAAGGGTCACCTCTGCGACCAAGTCCAACGGCATCATCCACACCATGCCTTACTGGGACGAACGCGTGGTAGCCATGGCAAAAAACTACCCGCAGATCGAAGTGGATAAATACCATATCGATATACTCGTATCGCATTTCGTCAACCGCCCGGAAATATTCGACGTGGTGGTGGGTTCCAATTTATTCGGCGACATATTGTCTGATCTGGGTCCGGGTATTACCGGCACCATTGGTATTGCACCTGCGGCCAATATCAATCCGGAAAGAGAATTTCCATCGATGTTTGAACCGGTACACGGCTCCGCTCCGGACATCGCCGGACAGGGTATTGCCAATCCCATTGGTCAAATCTGGTCGGCGGCGATGATGTTGCAACATTTCGGCCATAGCGATGCGCACGATGCGGTGATCACCGCGATAGAAGATGTCATCCGCGAGCGCGATAATCTGACCCGTGATCTCGGCGGCAGCGCCAGTTGCGCTGATTGCGGCAGCGCGGTGGCTAGGCGCCTAGCAACAGCAGGATAATACTCGCAGCAATCAGGACTATGCCGCCGCTCTCGGCTGGCGTTACTTTCTCGCGAAACACCAGTAACGACACCACGAAGGTAAATACCAGTTCGATTTGACCGAGCGCGCGCACGTGGGTCGCGTTTTCCAGGGTGAAGGCACTGAACCAGCCTATCGATGCCAGGCCCCCACTGAGCCCAACCAGCGCAGCCGGCCGCCAGTGTTGAAACACCAGCGCCAGTTGCCCGGGTTCGCGAAGCCGTATCAGCACACCGGTGATAACGCTTTGCAGTATCAAAACAACCAGCAGGGTAAACGAAGCCGCCAGCATAAAACTGTCCTGCGCGAGAGACAGCGAAGCGGCGCGGAAGAAGACCACGCTCAAACCCAGCCACGCGGCGCAACCAAGACCTATCAGCGTCGGCATCCGCCACAGGCCCTGCATCAGACTGCGCAGACCGAGCTTCGACTGGCCCGCGCTGAGTATGACTACACCGACCGCGCTCATGGCGATGGCGACGAC
This sequence comes from uncultured Gammaproteobacteria bacterium, assembly GCA_963976575.1. Lineage (GTDB taxonomy): Bacteria > Pseudomonadota > Gammaproteobacteria. Next base: position 1,307 of record CAXBMV010000268.1, read on the forward strand.
AACAGTGGTGTTTAGTTGGTCGCCCAGCAACAGCAGGCCGAACACCGCCACCATGATGGTTTCCAGCTTGGAAAAGGTGGTGCCCACCGCAAAATTGTGGAAGCTGAACAACCACAGCAGGAAAATGGTAAACATCACCTGACATACTCCGCCTATCAGGGCGTAACCGAGAAATGCGCCGCCGATATCGGGCATCGGTCGGGCTTCGTATGTGTATACAACGAGAAAATATATCAGCGCCACCGGTAGCGCGTAGATAAAACGCACATAGGATGCACCCAGCGTCGACAACTTACCGGTTAAATGTTTTTGCATGGCCGAGCGAATGTTTTGAAAAAACGCCGCGGCTATGGTGAGTGGGATCCAGAGTTCCATAGTTCGCAGTGTATTAGAATTCCGGGGACACAATACGCAATTCGTGAAAAATTATTTCGTCCGTGGACATCTATTCGAATTGCGTATTGTGTCCCCAGAATACCAGAATACCCAGAATACTTTTGCCGCAACTGTCCGGTCAATCAAATAGGTAGCTGGTACGGATCCCCCAGACTTCTAGGCTTTGATCGCGAGTTAAATCCTCCACCCCAAAGTCGCTATTGTCGATTATTTGAAAGTCGGCTGTCAGGAAAAATTTGGAAGATAACTTTTGTCTCAGATAAATTTCGTATTGCGTCACATCACCGAGCAACGAATTGACTTCTTCTGACGACAGAAAGGAGCGAGCCATTCCAAGCCCCAGCGTTGTATTATGATGTTCAAATTGATAGGCAACGCTTGTAAAAGTTGCTGCCCGACTTACCTCCTTGTTTGCCATCCCCAAGCGAAAATTAAGCGCGTGATTATTCTGTTTATAACCGAAAAGAAAATAGCCGCCATAGTTTTCTATGTTATTTTTATCTCCTTTAACAGTCGTATGATCTGCTGTATTGATCCAACCACCTGTTCTTAATAGCCACAACTCTGATTTCCAGGATACCGAAGTCACCGCAAATGCACCTTTGTGACTGTCTGCGACCGACAGTAGCTGAGAGTAAGATCGCTCAGCGTTATCAGAAATTCCGTTTGAACCTGCCAATGCTGCACGAATGGTAATTCCGTTTTCGATAGGCTGCTCGTAAACAACGCCAAGGGTATAATCAGGATATTCAATGGTAGGGTTGCCGACAAACGAGGCGCCTAAAAATTGGGTCGTCTCGTCGCTGGCAATTCGGCTTTGCTCGAAAAAACCGGAAACATCAACAAGACCGAAGACCCATGACTGATTATTTTCGGTGCCTAACTGGTAATAAACTTCAGATAACTGAAGCCGACCATTATTGTCTTTGTCCAGGGCGCTACCGGCATCGGCATTTGCTTCCACTAATTTTCCGGATATTGCGTTATTTCTAGAGCTGGTTGTTATTTCAAAATGGGTAGTCCAACCACTTGACTCAGATTGTTTTACAATAAACAGATCAGCTGAACTTTGAAATTCATCATCGATTGAATTGCTGTTTATATCTTGATAAGTGAGTATCAGGGAACCGCTCGCTTCCCATTGACTATCTTCGGTTTCTGCAAGCGCATAGCCGGTAAAACAAAGCAGCGCCAAAACAATACTTGATTTTACAGAATCGGAAAGAGTCCGATTGAGATTATTTTTAGTGGTCATTTTCATCAAGATTTCCTGAAGGCATTGCTGAATTATCAATGGCATTGTTATGCGGTTAATTTTTTGACTAAGGGATGTGCATTAAGTTAAAGACACCCGGTCATCCTTTTAGTCCAGGATTTTGGTCGGGTGGAGCGATTCCTATCTGGCAGTAGTGCCTTTCGGGAGATCTCCTTTTCCCAAATCGCTCGGTTCAATCGGATTATAAATCATATATGGAGAAAGCTCTCATGGTAATTACTTTGAAACGGAATCCCATTCCCCTATTACCAGGAAAAAAACCAGGTCAGAGAGCAATTGTCTCTAAAATTCTCCGCTGCTAATACCAGGTGAATAACATCGTCAAAAGGATTTGATAAATGACCCGAAAGCCACGTTTCAATCTGATCGGTGTCCCTCAGCATGTCATTCAAAGAGGAAACAACCGCGGACCATGCTTCTTCGCTGAAGATGACTACAATCGATATCTCGAAGACCTGATCAGTGCATCAAAAAAAGAAAATTACTCTCTACCCCGGGTTTTTGACGGAGCTCGGAGATAAATAAAGGGGATAAATGGAGGCGATTCTGGGGGAGGCTCACAATACTCAATAAAACAGCTATTGTGTCCTCCTATTCTGGCGGCTTGTTGCTATGATGTCTGGCCATGAATCGACAGATAACACCGTGACGCAGTTTCACCTCGCCCAGCTCAATATCGCTGAACTGAAGTTCGCACTGGATACGCCAGAAATGTTTGAGTTCGTCGACAATCTGGAACGCATCAATGCACTCGCCGATCATTCACCGGGCTTCGTCTGGCGCCTGCGGGGAGAGCAGGGCGATGCCACTTCTATCGATTATTTCGGTCCTGATTATCTGGTCAACATGAGTGTCTGGGAGTCGGTCGAAGCGCTGCATGATTATGTATACCGTTCTGTCCACAATCAGTTAATGGCGCGGCGCAAGCTCTGGTTTGAAACCATGTCGCAGTTTTACTCGGTGCTGTGGTGGATACCCGCTGGTGAGATTCCGACTATGGAACAGGCCGATGAACGTCTGCAGTTGCTGCGCGACCAGGGCCCTGGTCCCCGCGCCTTTAGCTTCAAACAACGCTTCGATCCAGTGTGATTTAGCGCGCATGATTTTAACCCGAAATCTAATGGTCGCATTGACCGCGACCATCATCTCCTTTAGCACGCTGTATATCCCGCAACCGATGCTGCCGTTGCTGGCGGAAACTTTTTCGGTATCGCCAGGTGAAGCGGGACTGATGATGACGCTGGCGATGTTGCCGCTGGCTTTTGCACCCTTGCTTTATGGTTATTTTCTACAGGCCATTCCGGCCAGGTCGATGTTGATGGTGGCGCTCAGTCTGCTGGCATTGAATCAGCTGAGTTTTTACCTGGCCACCGAATTCTGGCATTTGCTGGTGTTGCGCCTGATGCAGGGCCTGTTGCTACCGGCGATATTCACTTCGCTGATGACTTATTGTGCGAGCATGGTGCCCGCCGCTCAGGTACGTCGCGCGATGGGTTATTACATCGGTGCGACCATCATGGGTGGCTTTCTCGGGCGGCTTGCCGGTGGTGTTTTCGCCAGCCTGATTGACTGGCGTAGCGCCTTCGTTGTGATGGGACTGCTGCAACTGGTGCCGTTATTGCTTTTGATGCGGGTACAGGCCGATGCCGATATCAATTTTGCGCGTCTGGACAGCAAGAGCATTTCGCGGGTTTTTCGACAGCCTAACTATCGTTACCTGCTGCTCGCGCTGGCAACGGTGTTTTTCGTGTATTCCGGTATCTTGAATATTATCCCGTTTCATCTGCGCGATCTGGATCCGTCGGCGACACCTTTTATGATTTCGATGCTCTACCTCGGCTATCTGGTAGGTGCTCCGGTTTCATTCCTCAGCGAAGCCATCAGTCGACGCCTGCGCGATGATCGTGTCGCGCTGATGCTCGGACTGGCGGTGCACGCTTTCGGCCTGTCCATGTTGTTGTTTGTGGCCTACCAGGGCTTGTTAATGATGATGTTTCTGTTGGCTGCTGGTTTCTTTTTGATTCACGCCACCCTCTCCGGGCTGGTCAATCATCTCGCCAGCGAACACAAGGGCGTGGTCAATGGTGTTTATGTCTCGGTATATTATTTCAGCGGCGCGCTGGGTTCCTGGTTGCCGGGTTATATTTTCGACTGGATCGGCTGGCAGGGCATGATATTCAGTTTTATGCTGAATCTCTTGCTGGGT